>CAXTDO010000141.1:0-9996 GCA_964242315.1 uncultured Flavihumibacter sp. | reverse complement strand
CCTATGCCTTTACCTCTTTCAAAGCAGATTATCCTCAACTGCAATTAGAGATTAATGATGAAAAAGCCGCTCAATTGGGTGTGAATGTTAAGGACGTTTTACAGACTATGCAGGCATATTTCGGTACTGCCCAGGCGTCTGACTTTAATCGCTTTGGTAAATATTACCGGGTAGTTGTTCAGGCTGATATTTCCGACAGAACCGACCCTGCATCTATCGACCAGGTATTTGTAAAAAACAAAACCAGCGAAATGGTGCCGATCAATACTTTGGTAAAGCTAACCCGCGTATATGGTTCAGAAACAGCGTCGCGTTATAACCTGTTCAATTCCATCCAGGTGAATGCCATTCCAAAGCCCGGGTTCAGTTCCGGTGATGCCATCAGGGCAATTGAAGAGACCGCTAAGGAACAGTTGCCATCAGGTTATGCTTACGAGTTTTCAGGGCAAACCCGTGAAGAACTTTCGTCTGGCGGACAGGCAGTCATTGTGTTCATACTTTGCCTGGTATTTGTTTACTTTCTGCTGGCAGCACAATACGAAAGTTATCTGTTACCGCTTGCAGTAATCCTTTCTATCCCAACTGGTATATTTGGTGTGTTTGCGGTATTGGGTTTAACGGGTATCGAAAACAATATTTACGTGCAGGTAGCCCTGATCATGCTGATAGGGTTGCTCGCCAAAAACGCCATCCTGATTATTGAATTCGCCGTTCAGCGGCGCAGGGCCGGACTTGGATTGGCACAATCGGCGATAGTAGCGGCAAAGTTAAGGTTACGTCCTATTATCATGACTTCGCTTGCTTTCGTTTTCGGGCTGTTCCCGATGAGTATAGCAACAGGACCGTCAGCGCAGGGTAATCACTCTATAAGTATCAGCGCTGCAGGGGGTATGGTAACCGGTGTACTGTTAGGCCTCTTTATCATACCGGTGCTCTTCGTTATTTTCCAATCACTACAGGAGAAAATAACAGGCAAGCCAAAAGTAACAATTGCGCCTCATCATGCAGCGCCTGTTCATCATACCAATGGTGTATTGGCTTAGTCGCAAACACGAAGGATTTTGAATCAATTACAACAATAAAATGGCTTGCGAATAACAAGTCTGATTAAATAAAAACAAGATGACCAAAATTAAGAATAGCCTGATTTTAATCCTGTTGCCTGTAGTATTTACTGCGTGTAACATGACAAAGGATATGTCGAAACCCACGCTGCCTTTGCCTGATAATTTCAGAAACGCTGTTACGGCAGATACCACCAGCATTGCGGATTTACAATGGAAAGAATTCTTTACAGACGCTTCGCTGCAAAGGCTGATAGATGTAGCCATTGTAAAGAATTATGATATGCAGTTAGCGCTTAAAAATATAGAAACGGCACAACTGCTGCTTAAACAAACAAAGTGGGCATATCTGCCCAATGCAGCATTACAGGTAACTGCCAACTCAAACCGTCCTTCGGATAACAGCCTGAACGGTTTGAGCGCTAAATCCTTTTTAGGAACTACGCACGTGGAAGATTATTCCGCTAACATAGCGCTATCATGGGAAGCAGATATCTGGGGCAAAATAAAGAACCGGAAAGCAAGTGCCTTAGCTGCATACCTTCAAACCGAAGAGGCCAGAAAAGCAATTCAAACCAACATTGTAGCCAACGTATCACAGGGATTTTATAACCTGTTAATGCTGGATGCACAAATCAAAATTGCCCGGAAAAACATTGCTTTAAATGACAGCACATTGCGCATCATCCGCTTTCAGTACGATGCCGGACAGGTAACTGCACTAGCTGTTCAGCAGGCAGAAGCACAGCAACAAAGTGCAGCAGCACTGGTGCCGCAGTTGGAAAAGGACATAGCCATTCAGGAAAATGCCTTAAGCATTTTAGCAGGTGAACTTCCTGATAGCATACAACGAAATGCAGGTTTAAACCAGGTACATATTTCTGATAATTTATCTGCAGGCGTTCCAACTGAAATGCTATGCCGCAGACCTGATGTAAGAAGTTATGAACTTGCTTTAACAAGGGCTAATGCCCAGTTAGGAATTGCCAAAGCAAACATGTACCCGACAATAAGCATTACTGCGGGCGGCGGTCTGAACTCCTTTAAAGCAACCAACTGGTTTAATGTTCCAGCCGCTTTGTTCGGTGTTGTTGCAGGAGGAATTGTGCAGCCGCTATTTCAAAAAAAGCAATTGGCAACAGCTTATGCATTGGCAAAGGTTGACAGGGAAAGATCGGTCATAGAATTTCGTCAGTCCGTATTGTATGCGGTTGGAGAAGTATCGGATGCATTGGTAAGAATTCAAAAACTGAAGACAGAACAAAGCATTGCAGCAAACCGGGTAAACACTTTGCAAAAAGCCATTTCAAACGCTAACATGTTATTTGCTTCAGGTATGGCAAACTACCTGGAAGTGATAACCGCACAAAGCAATGTATTGCAAAGCGAACTGGAACTGGCTGCTATAACACGTGATCAATTGAGTGCAAAAGTTGAATTATACAGGTCATTAGGCGGCGGGTGGAAGTAGTAAGGAAGCCCGTAGACCTAAATATGTAGATGTCTTGATTGTTGAATTTTGTATGCCTTAAAGAAGCCTAAAAAAAAAGATTCTTCTTTGTAAAATTGTTAATAATAGACTATATATTTAACATCAAATTCAACCACTATGCATTGGCCAAGAATGCTGCTTATTACATGCATCACATTATTTCTTTCCATATTTGCAGATGCACAAACAAAGAAAATTACAGGTAAAGTTACAGGGCCTGAGAACCTGCCTTTAGAAGGTGTTACCATACAGGAAAAGGGAAGTTCGCGCACCACGACGTCATTGCCTGATGGCACTTTTTCTATTGACGTATCTGACAAGGTTAGAACCCTGGTGATATCTTATACTGGTATGACTAACCAGGAAATAAACGTTTCCGGTAAAAGCGATATCCAGGTACAGCTTCAATCCAATACTGCAACCCTTTCCGATGTGGTAGTAATCGGTTATGGTACTGCGCGAAAAAGAGATATAACCGGAGCGGTAGCAAGCGTTAAAGGAGATGAGCTTAAAAATGTGACTGCCGGAGATGCATCTTCATTGTTACAGGGCAAAGCAGCAGGTGTTGTGGTACAAAATGGCGGAGGCGCACCCGGACAGGCTCCCGCTGTTGTTATCAGGGGTTCAGGAACCTTTGGTAATGATCAACCGTTGTATGTAATAGACGGAATGATTTCTTCCTCCATGGCCTTTGTAAATCCGAATGATATCGTATCTATTGATGTATTAAAGGACGCTTCAGCCGCTGCTATTTATGGCAGTCGTGCCGCAAATGGTGTTGTTCTTGTAACTACTAAAAGCGGAACTACCGGTGATATAAAAATCAATTTCGGTGCAAAGTATGGTTCTCAAAGCCCGACGAACAAACTCAAGTTTTTAAATGCCCGTCAGTATGCTGACTGGAACAACCGGGCGCATGATAACGACGGCACACCCCGTGGCCCGTTAAATGATAACCTGTTTAATCCTAACATCGACACAGACTGGCAGAATTTATTTCTTGGCACGGCACCATTAAGCGATTTTAATCTTAGTGTTTCCGGTGGAGGCCAGTATTCAAAATTTTTTATTTCAGGAGAGTATTTTGATCAAAAAGGAATTGTGGTAGATTCAAGGTTTAAACGTTATGTACTGAGGGCCAACTCATCATTTACAAAAGGAAGATTCAAGCTTACAGAATCGTTATCGCTTTCGCGCTCTGTTAATAATCCTAATACTTATTTTGGAAGAGAAAGAGCAGAACTGCCCATCATGCCCGTTTATGATAGCACTAAAAAAGGCGGATTTGCCGGTCTCGAACCAGGAGCCGCAGGTGTAAACAGGATCATCAACTGGTACGGCCGTGGAATACTGGATGACAATCTTTTCACTTCCGACGAGGCGTTGGGTAATGTGGGGTTAGAATATGAAATTATAAAAGGGTTGAAGTATAAATTAAACCTGGGTATAGATTATAATTTGTACCACTCTTACGATTATTCACCTGCTTTTTTCATGAGTACCTCACAGGAGGCGAGCCAGGATCAATCCGTATTAAATGAGAGTTTTACCCGCAGTCTTACTACGCTGGTGGAGCATACTTTAAATTATAGTAAAGCATTCGGGCGGCACAATCTTGAATTGTTGGCCGGGTACACTTCTCAAACAAGTAATGCAAGAAACGTAGGGGCCAATGCTAATACCTATCCTTCGGATTTGTTAAGGGTTGTAAATGCTGCATCAAACAGGCTTGCAAGCGGCAGCCTGCAGGAAGCCGGACTTCAGTCACTATTAGGGAGAGTAAGCTATAACTATCAGTCGAAGTATTTACTAACAGCTACCTTAAGAAGGGACGGCTCGTGAATATGCCGTTATGCCAGCAATACGTATGGGAGCTATGCGTCGTTCTGAGTGGGCTGGGTACCCAGCGGAGGAAGTTTTTTCCCGAAAAATGGAATCGTAAGCGATTTGAAAATCAGGGGTAGTTATGGTACACTTGGTTCTCAAAATATTGCCAACTATATCACCACTTCTACTTTGAATATCAACACCGGTTATTATTTTGCAGGTGGCGTGCAAAACGGCGTGGGCTTAACCAATTTTTCCAACCCCGATATAAAATGGGAATCATCGAGAACTACGGATATCGGCGCAGATATCAGTTTGCTGAACAACAAGATTCTTATAATTGCAGATTACTTCGACAGGCGCTCATTTGATATCCTGGCAAGCATACCCATCCCTATTTATGGAGGTGCCGGAAGCAGCCTCACAAAAAATGCAGCTTCGGTAAGCAACAAAGGCTTCGAACTATCGGTGGCTTATAATCATCCGCCATCTTCCAAAGCCGGATTTAAATATTCCGTTACCGGTATTTTCACTACCATAAAAAATAATGTAACAAGTCTTGGAACGGGTGTGAGCCCGATTACCGGCGGCGGCTTTACCCAGGAGAGCTTAACGGCAACCCGCACCGATGTTGGTCATCCTATCGGAAGCTTTTGGGGTTACCAGGTATTGGGTATTTATCAAACAGCAGATGAAGTAACAAAAGACGGTCGCACTGATGCAAGACCAGGTGATTTTAAATTCAGTAAGAGCCAAACCTGGCTGGGCAGTCCGTTTCCAAAGTTCGACTATGGATTAACGGTAAATGCCTCTTACAAAAACTTTGATTTCAATATGTTCTGGCAGGGTGTTGCCGGAAATAAACTATGGAACGCCAAAAGGGCCTGGCAATATACCTTCGATTATGGAAGTGGTAAAGTTACAGATGTACTAAGGGCATGGACACCGCAAAATACGAATACAGATATCCCGAGAGCCTCCTTCATTGATCCTGCAAATAATAAAAGATCTTCTTCCTTTTATGTAGAGGATGGCTCCTACTTAAGATTGAAAAATATAAGCGTCGGTTATAACCTGCCAGCCTCTTTAATGAGTAAATTAAAAATTTCAGGAGCTCGTGTTTACGTTAGTGGCCAAAACCTGCTCACTTTTACCAAATATAAAGGTTATGACCCCGAGGTAGGCCGTAGCGACCTGACCGGTTTATTTAGCGTAGGGGTTGATGTTTCGGCTTATCCGCAATCCAAATTAATAAGTGCGGGTATTGATTTATCATTCTAGAAATTGTTGTTTTATGAAAAAAATATTTTTGAAATACAGGTTGTTAACTGTTTTAATGTTCCTGGTTGCTGTTCCGTTTCTGCTACAATATTGCAGCACAAAAAACCTGGATCTTACTAATCCAAATGCCCTGCCGGTAACTGCTTTCTGGAAAACGGCCGATGATGCGGAAAAAGGACTCGTAGCGGTGTATGGTCCTTTAACCAGTATACAGGGCTGGGGCAGGATGCTCGGCGCTATTTTAACGATACAAAGGGGTGATGACGTTAATCCTTTTCCAAGTACAGGCGTACAAGACGTAGGTACTTTTTTGGCAACACCTGTCGATGGAAGGGTAAGTGAAGGCTGGGGAGAATTAAACGCCATCGTAGCCCGGGCAAACGCGGTAATTTTTAATGTACCCAATATTCAAATGGATAATGCCAAAAAATCAAGGATATTGGGCGAAGCCTATTACATGAGAGGGCTGGCTCATTTCTATCTGCTGAATATGTGGGGGAACATTCCACTAATTACAAAGCCTATTGGCGCAGTGGATGATCTCTTTATTGATCAGGCACCCCAGGACCAGGTATGGACCTCGATCATAGCTGATTTTAAAGAAGCACAAACCCGTTTACCCGAAACAGTTGCTGCAAAAGATATCGGCAGGGCAACCTGGGGTGCTGCAACATCAATGCTGGGTAAATCACTTCTGTTTACAAAAAAATGGACTGAGGCGGCTGCGGAATTTAAAAAGATCATTGATAAACCCACACTTTATCAACTGGTAACCAATTACCAGGATAACTTTTTAACATCAGGAAATAACAACGCTGAATCTATTTGGGAACTGCAGTACCAAAGCACATCAACAGGCAACTGGGGTACCAGCGGAACGGCCAACCCCATCCGCGGACAGGCATGGGAACCCGATATTGCTCCCGTGGGTTTCACCAGCCAGGGTACCACTACTGTTAATCAATGGGTATATGATTTGTTTATGGAACAAAAAACCAAAGATGCCAAAACCGATCCCAGGGCTTTTGCAAGCATGGTATGGAATTATCCCGGTGCAAAAGTTTATCAGCAGGATTTTAGTACTGCATTAAATGGCGCTAATCTCAGTAAGATATGGATACGCAAATACCTTAATTACGACAGAACAAGTTCCCTTACGCCCGGCGACTGGGGATATGCAAGCAATAACCGCAGGATGATCAGGCTTGCAGATGTTTTATTAATGTATGCCGAAGCACAAAATGAAGCTGTTGGTCCAGATGTAAGCGCTTATGCTGCCATTAACCGGGTAAGGGCAAGAGCGAGTATGGCCGACATTACCCCTGGCTTAAACCAGGAATCATTTCGTGCAGCGGTACGAAGAGAGCGGGTACTTGAACTGTCTTTTGAAGGAGACCGTGTTTTCGATCTATTGAGATGGGGTATCCTTGCCGATGTATTTATTGCACACCCTGAATACCGCTCCAACAGCGGCGGTAAATTTATTAAAGGCAAACATGAATACCTGCCCATACCGCAAAATGATATCAATGCTAACCCTAAAATTAAACAGAATAACGGGTATCAATAGGCCAGGTATGAGCTATGAGGCATGAGGTATCAGCTCTCAACATCATCTTTCAGGGTCCTATAAATATGTCACACATTGATCTGCTGATACCTCGTACCTCATAGCTCATACCTGACAGTTGACAGCTGTAATATTATGAAAACATTATTGCTGCAGATCTACCTGGCCGCTGTTATTGTATTCTTCTCGGCAGGGTGTAAAGAAAATCAGAAGCTTTTTACAAAACTGTCCTCCCGCAATACAGGAATTAATTTTTCTAATAACATTACTGAAAGCGATTCGGTGAACATCCTCACCTACTACTATTGTTACAATGGTGGCGGCGTGGGCATCGCAGATTTTAATAATGATGGTTTACAGGATATTTTTTTTACCGGTAATATGGTTTCTTCCAGGCTTTATCTCAACAGGGGAAAAATGCAGTTTGAAGATGTCACTGTTAATTCGGGTATCACAACACATGACTGGATAATGGGAGTGTCCGTGGGGGATATTAATAACGACGGGTGGATGGATATTTACCTGAATGTTGCGGGGCCAGGTCATAAGCGTAAACATACAAATCTTTTGTTCATTAACCAGGGGGCAGATAATAAGGGCACCATAACTTTCAGGGAAGATGCCGTTGCCTACGGACTAACAGACAGTTCTTTCTGTGTTCAATCAGCTTTTTTTGATTATGACCGTGACGGCGATCTGGATATGTATTTATTAACCAATGATGTGGATGGGGTGGAAAAAACTTTTGTCAATCCCGCAACGTATCCAATTACCAAGGGCATAACCAGAGACCACTTATATGAAAATGTGGGTGACTCTCTGGGCCATCCTTTTTACAAAGATGTTTCAACGCGGGCGGGAATAACACAGGAAGGTTATGGACTTGGAATTGCTATTGATGATCTCAACGGGGATGGATGGCCTGATGTTTATGTGGCCAATGATTTTATGCCGAACGACCAGTTGTTAATGAATCAAAAAAATAAAACGTTTAAGGAATGTGCTGCCCAAAGCATGCGCCATCAAACTTATAATGGGATGGGGGTTGATATTGCCGATATCAATAACGATTTGAAGCCCGATATCATGGTATTGGATATGTTACCGGAGAATAATGAACGCAGGAAAACGATGATTGCCCGGGCAGACTATGAAAATTTTGCCATGAGGCAAAAAGCCGGATATGTTGATGAGTATATGCGCAATACGTTACAGTTAAACCAGGGAACAGATTCCTATGGTGTTACGTATTTTTCTGATATCGCACAACTTGCAGGGGTAAACGCCACTGACTGGAGCTGGGGTGTTTTACTGGCAGATTTCGACAATGATGGTTTACGCGACTGCTTTGTTACCAACGGGTTTGCAAAAAATATTACTGACCTGGATTTTATAAGTTACAATGCCGATAATAATACATTCGGAACCGTAGAGGACAAATTCAGAAATACAAGGGAACTGCTTGGTAAATTGAAAGGAATTCGCGTATCTAATTATATATTCAAAAATAACGGGAACCTGGCTTTTGAAAATATGACGGAAGAATGGGGAATGAAAAATGCCTCTTATTCTAACGGCACGGCCTATGCGGATCTGGACAATGATGGTGATCTGGACCTGGTTACCAATAATATTAATGAAGAAGCATCTATCTATAAAAACAATGAAAGTAATAACAGCGATAATAACAACTACCTGCAGGTTACTTTAAAAGGCGGAGATAAAAATATAAATGGCATAGGGTCGTGCATCATTTTATATTGCGGAAATGATAAACTATATACGTATTACTCCCCGGTCAAAGGCTATTTATCCAGCATGGCTGGTCCCCTGTGTATTGGCACAGGCAAACACCAATCAATAGACTCACTGAAAATTACCTGGCCGGACGGCAAAAGGCAAATAATAAAAAATGTAAAAATCAACCGGCAGTTAACAATTCACTATCGTGTATCTCAACCCGCACCATCGGAAAATCCTGCTGAACAAACAGTTTATACAGATGTAAGCCAGCAATATAATATTCATTACAAACACTTAGAGAATGACTATATCGATTTCAATTACGAATCATTGCTTCCGAAGCTATACTCAAGAAAGGGTCCTGGTATTGCCGTTGGAGATGTAGACAATACGAATGGCCTCGACTTTTATATTGGAGGTTCTGCAGGAAATGCCGGCACATTATTTACACAAACCAAAAACGGCAAATTCGAAGAAAAAAAATAAATCAACAGGATGCAAAATATGAAGACACGGGGAGCTTGCTTTTTGATGCGGATAACGATGGAGATGCGGACCTGTATGTTGTGAGCGGCGGCAATGAATTTAAAAATATACCCGGTAACTACCAGGACAGGCTATACACCAACGACGGCAAGGGTAATTTTACCAAAACCGAAGGGTCGCTACCTGTAATAATATCCAGCGGCAGTTGTATAACAGGGGCGGATTTTGATAAGGATGGTGATATAGATTTGTTCCGGGGCGGGGGAAATTTTCCCGATTCGCAAACAGCATCATCGCACAGCTATCTGCTAAAAAATGAAAATGGAAAATTTATTGATGTAACAGGCGAAGTTGCACCAGGATTGATGAATGCTGGTATGGTCACCTCGGCAGTATGGAGCGATTTCGATAATGACGGATGGGTCGATTTAATTGTAGTGGGTGAATGGATGCCTCCTACTTTCTTTAAAAACAACAAAGGGTCATTCGTTAATGTAACCAAAGAAACGGGCCTCCTTAATGTTAACGGATGG
>CAXTDO010000140.1:0-10018 GCA_964242315.1 uncultured Flavihumibacter sp. | reverse complement strand
GCCGGCGGGAAAATTAAAAACTACCACGTCATTCCTCTTTACCGGACTTGCAAACCAGCGTATATACGGCAGTGTTATTAACTGAGAATATGACCTGGTATTTAAATAAGGAATGGTATGGTGAACAAACGGAACTGAAAGAGGTGTGTTGGGTACTCTAGGGCCGTATGTCCATTTACTCACAAACAAAAAGTCGTTTACGAGCAGGGTCTTTTCCATGGAACCCGTGGGAATAGTGTATGCTTCAAACACAAACAAACGTATAAGGGTAGCAGCTACTACAGCAAAAATACCCGCATCTATCCATTCGCGTGAAGTTGACTTTTTATGTTTTTGAACGGAAGAAACACCAACAAACCTGTCTTTTTTATTGAAGCCGATATAAGCAAAATAAAACGGTGTTGCCAGTACTGTTAAGGCATGCTGATAAAATTTAAACTTGCCAAAAGGCTTAACAAATTCGATAAATACTCCGAGCACGACAAACCATCCTACTACCGGAATGAACTGCCATAAGAACCAGTGCTTGGGCCGTTGGGCAATAGCCAGCATCACACCTACATTATAAAAAGGAATCAGGGCTTTCCATGCCGGCACTCCTGCCTTCTTAAACATCCCGAACATACCGGGTGCGGGCAGCAATACGAGCAATAAAGAAATCAAAGCAATGATCATGATCTGGGAGGAACTCATTACGAATATTTTAAATTCCGGCAAAAATACCATTCTGATTTTAAATAGTATGATTTGCTTAATAAAGTTAACAAGGCATAAGTAGGCAAGTTGATATGTTTCTTACAGTTGACTTGCTAAGAGTTTGTTAAACGCAAGCAGGATTTACAGGATTAAAAATTATATTCAGAATTTTTCATAAAAAATTCTGAATATAATTTTTAATCCTGTAAATCCTGCTCTTAAACGGTCTTCCTGGGCACCACGTTGTTTATAACATCTTCCATGGTGATGCTTTTACCGGAAAGGATTACCAGTCTTTCTATCACGTTACGGAGTTCGCGGATATTACCCGTCCAGTTGTATTCGGCAAGTTCATCCAGTGCACTGCTGTCAATTACTTTTTTTGCAATGCCATATTCGGTGCAGATATCTTCAAGAAATTTTTCGGAAAGAAGCGGGATGTCTTCCCTTCGTTCATTTAGCGAAGGTACGTGAATCAGTATTACGCTAAGGCGATGGTACAGGTCTAAACGGAAATTCCTGTTCTCTACTTCTTCGAGCAAATCTTTATTCGTAGCCGCTATCACGCGCACGTCAACGTTTATATCTTTGTCTGCTCCTACCCTGGTGATCTTTGCTTCCTGCAGCGCCCTGAGCACTTTTGCCTGGGCGCTTAAACTCATGTCACCGATTTCGTCAAGGAACAAAGTACCTGTATTCGCCTGTTCAAATTTTCCTATTCTTTGTTTAAAGGCAGAAGTAAATGAGCCCTTTTCATGACCAAACAATTCACTTTCAATTAACTCACTGGGTATTGCGGCACAGTTAACTTCCACCAGCGGACCGGCTGCACGACTGCTCTTCTCATGAAGCCAGCGAGCCACCAATTCTTTACCAACCCCGTTGTCGCCGGTTATAAGCACCCGTGCTTCAGTAGGAGCAACTTTTTCAATAGTTTCCTTAATTTTCTTTATAGGCGCTGAATCTCCTATCATTTCCTGCACCCTTGCCACTTTTCTTTTCAGCACTTTGGCTTCACTAACCAGCGACGTTTTGTCGATTGCATTACGGATGGTAATTAATAACCGGTTCAGATCAGGCGGTTTTGAAATGTAATCAAAAGCTCCTTTCTTCACCGCTTCAACAGCCGTTTCAATAGTGCCGTGCCCGGATATCATTATGATAGGCACGTCGCCATTCACTTCTCTTGACTTTTCTAAAAAATCAATGCCGTCGATCTTTGGCATTTTTATATCGCAGAGCACAACGTCGTATGCTTTTTCTTTAAACTTTTTCAGGCCCTCTTCTCCATCGCCTGCTTCATCTATTTTATAGCCTTCGTAGGAAAGAATTTCCCCTAAAGTTTTTCTAATGGATTTTTCATCATCAATAATCAAGATAGTTGACATGCATAAATTTTTCCAACTGCAAATATAGGAAGTAAGGCCCTGAACAGTTTTACTAAAAACACTTACGTGAATTTAAAACCGGTGACGAACGAGTGCCGTTAAGGTTGGTATGTCGGTAGCATCCTAACTGAAAGGTAGTCGCTGAGCTGCGAAGTTTTTTTTAAACACAGAGGGCGCAGAGGATGACTCTGTGCTCTCTGTGTTTCCTCCTCTGCGCCCTCTGTGTTTAAAAAACTGCTAAAAAAGTCAAGAGGCATCAAGTCATTTTTCGATTAACATACAATAGTTAAGAAAATAAAACTCATACCAATCAAGTCCTAAAATTAAAAACGTCGATTAAACTATTAATGGTTAGCAGATTCATTTTAAATGTTCAATACCGGATATACAAAAAACTACTTCTTCAAATACATCACCTCTTTCACTAATTTAACCGTTCTCGAAACATCGGGCAGATAGGCGGCTACAAGGTTGGGGGCATAGTGCATGGGTGCATCTGCGCTGGTGATGCGGCGTATGGGCGCATCTAAATAATCAAATCCTTCTTTTTGTATACGGTAGGTAATTTCAGAAGACACGGAGGCGAAAGGCCACTGCTCTTCTACAATAACCAGGCGGTTTGTTTTTTTAACCGATTCGAGGATCGTTTGCCAATCCATCGGCTTTATTGTTCGCAGATCTATAACTTCGGCGCTGATACCTTCCTTTTCCAGTTCGTTGGCGGCACCAAGTGCTATTTTCATCATCTTGTTAAAAGACACGATGGTTACATCGGTACCACTTCTTTTCACATCTGCTTTACCTATGGGTATCAGATATTCTTCTTCGGGCACCTCTCCTTTTTCTCCGTACAAAACTTCAGCTTCCATAAAAATAACAGGATCATTGTCCCTGATGGCGCTTTTTAATAAACCTTTGGCATCATAGGGATTGCCGGTAGAAATTACTTTAACACCCGGGATATTGGCATATAAACTTTCAAAAGCTGTAGAGTGCTGGGCGCCAAGCTGGCCAGCAGAGCCGCCAGGACCCCTAAAAACGATCGGACAACCTACCTGTCCGCCGCTCATCGCAAGCATCTTACTGGCCGTATTCAGTATCTGGTCAAGCGGCAGCATGGCAAAATTCCATGTCATGTATTCAACAATCGGACGCAAGCCGTTTTGTGCTGCGCCTACAGCAATGCCGGTAAAACCCAGCTCGGCAATCGGAGTGTCTATCACTCTTTTTGGCCCGAATTCATCCAGCATGCCCTGACTTACTTTATAAGCTCCGTTATATTCAGCTACTTCTTCACCCATTAAAAAAACCTTGTCATCACGTCTCATTTCCTCACTCATGGCTTCTCTCAAAGCCTCTCTTAAAGCAATTTGTCTCATGATCTATAATTTGTCGAGTGGCAAAAATATCGGTTGTTGTTGAAATGAGCAAATCGGAAAACTGACTGAATTATTAAATGCTTACCGCCCGCGCCGTATCTTTGCCGCACTAAAAGCTGATCGTGAATAATACAGAAGATATAATTGATCTTATAATCATCGGTGGCGGCCCGATTGGGCTTGCCTGCGGACTGGAAGCCCGGAAAGCTGCATTGAATTTTATGATCCTTGAAAAGGGATGCCTGGTAAACTCCTTATACAATTACCCGGTAAATATGACTTTTTTTTCCACCTCCGAAAGACTGGAGATAGGTGGCGTGCCCTTCGTATCAAACAATGTAAAACCAACCCGTGCGGAATCACTGGAGTACTATCGCCGGGTTTCTTCGGGTTATAACCTTCCGGTGCGCCTCTTTGAAGAAGTAACGCAAATCAAACAACATGATGGCTATCTCGAGGTCATCAGCAACAAAGGAATTCATCTCACAAAAAATATTATTATAGCAACAGGATTTTATGGTATCCCCTACTTATTAAATGTTGAAGGAGAACATTTACCTAAAGTAACCCATTACTATAAAGATCCGCATTTCTACGCTTTTGAGAAAGTGTTGGTAGTAGGTGCCATGAATTCCGCAGTGGACGCTGCTTTGGAAACATGGCGCAAGGGAGCAACTGTTACCATGGTAATCCGCAAAGACCAGATTGGTGAAAGGGTAAAATACTGGGTGAGGCCTGATATTGAAAACAGGATAAAAGAAGGCTCTATTAAAGCCTATTACAATTCACACGTTATTTCCATACGCGAGCATGATGTAGATATCCAGACACCTGATGGAATAGTAACGATTGAAAACGACTGGGTAATTGCTTTAACCGGTTATCAGCCCGATCTTAGCTTTTTACGCAATTCCGGTGTTGAACTTTCTGCAGATGCTGTCAGCAAACCCTATTACAATCCAGACACCCACGAAACGAATGTGAACAATATTTATTTAGCAGGAGTGATATGCGGAGGAATGGACACACATAGTCTTTTTATTGAAAACTCAAGGGAACACGCAGAAAAAATAATCCGTTCAATTACTATCAGCTATCAGCAGTCAGTTATCAGAAGATCAACACCCGAAGTTTTTTCTCCTGATAGCTGATAGCAAATACAACGTATTATCGTTGACATTACACTAACGTTTTTTTCATGAGCCAGTCTTTTTGCAAATCGGTGCCTAGCACGAAGATCTGTTTACCAAAAATTTCGAAACCCCACTTCGAATAAAAATCCAATGCCCGCTGATTTTTTTCCCATACTGCAAGCCATATAACCTGCTTTTGCTTTTTAACGGCAACATCAATTGCATGATTCATCATAGTGCTGCCAACGCCTTTACCTATCACTGCTGAAGTTGCGTACAGTCGGGCTATTTCAAGCGATGGGATTCCGTTTAACTCCTTCGGGCTATCCCGGTCTCTCAGTTTAATATAGCCGGCAAGTTGTTCGCCGGCATAGGCCAGGAAGAAAGTGTTGAAAGAAACACCTACTTCGGCCATTAAAGATTCTTTTGTGAATTGTTCTTTTAAAAAAATCTCCATATCCCTGGCCGTATTGTATGGAGCAAATGTTTCCTCAAATGTTTTGCGACTGATATCAGCAATCAATTCAGCATCGCTGATGCCTGCAAGCTTTATCGAGATATCCTGTATGGCCATGCTTCAAATATAAAGCAGGATTTACAGGATATTAATAAATTTTCGGAATTATAAGTTTCTTAGCTGCTTTTAGGGCAATGGCATTTCCTTGAGGAAAATAATCAATGCTCAACAAACAATACTCAATGTTCAATTAATGTTATTGAACTTAGGGATTAAATTTTTCGACAGGCATCCCTTGTGTCCTTTGAAGCCTACCTTTGTGCCCCTTGTGGTTAAAAGACTCCTGAAATTTATAGACTCTTATTAACCACAAGGGGCACAAAGGTAGGCCACAAAGGACACGAAGGCCTCTAACCGAATTGTACTTTCAGAAAAAGAAGGCGCTGTAAACTTCTTAAAATCAATGACATTGACGGAACATTGAGTATTGTTTGTTGAGCATTGTATTACATCAACTCAATCACCATTGCTGAAGCGCCACCGCCTCCATTACAAATGCCTGCCGCTCCTCTTTTAGCATTATGCTGTTTTAAAACATTGATGAGCGTAACGATGATGCGTGCTCCGCTGCAACCTAATGGGTGACCTAAACTTACACCACCGCCATGCACATTCACACGCGAAGGATCTATCTTCATTAACCGGGTGTTTACGATGCCTACTACGCTGAATGCTTCGTTGAGCTCAAAAAAATCTATGTCTTCCGGGTACAGGCCGGCTTTTTGGATGGCTTTCGGAACGGCAATAGAAGGTGACGTGGTAAACCATTCAGGAGCCTGTTCTGCATCGGCATATCCGCAGATCTTTGCAAGTGGTTGTAATTTCAGTTCTTCCGCTTTTTCCTTGCTCATCAGCAACAGTGCCGCAGCACCATCATTGATGGTGGAGGCGTTGGCTGCGGTAACGGTACCATCCTTTGTAAATGAAGGTTTCAAGCCGGGGATCTTATCAAACCTCACATTTTTATACTCTTCATCTTCATTAAAATATATCGGTTCACCCTTTCGCTGGGGAATAGGCACAGGCACTACCTCATCAGTAAACTTGCCGGACTGCCAGGCTGCTGCACTACGCTTGTAGCTTTCAATGGCGTAAGCATCCTGCTCTTCACGTGTTATTTTATATTCGCTGGCGCAAAGGTCGGCGGCGCAGCCCATTGCATAATCCTTATACACATCTGTCAATCCATCTTTATTCAATCCATCAACCAGTTGTGTATTTCCATATTTATTTCCCCATCTCATTGAAGGAGCGTAAAAAGGCACGCTGCTCATGTTTTCCATGCCACCGGCAACCACCACTTCATTGTCTCCCAGTAAAATACTTTGGGCTCCCTGCATGATAGCTTTCATACCGCTTGCGCAAACTTTATTTACCGTAGTGCATGGAATATTATCGGGTAATAAGGCCAGTTTAGCCGCCTGCCGTGCCGGCGCCTGTCCCAGGTTGGCCTGCAATACGCATCCCATCAATACTTCGTTTATAATCGAGGCGTCTATTCCGGCCTTTTCGATGGCGGCTTTTATCACGATGGCTCCCAACATCGTTGCCGGGATATCTTTCAATGCACCCCCAAAGCTTCCGATCGGCGTGCGCACTGCTGAAATGATATATACTTCCTTATTATTCATCGTGTTTGTTTAATGAAAGTAAAGGTACTTAATAGTCTGAGGTATCAGGTATGAGGTATCAGGCAATAACAATTGAATTATAAATATGTGCAGGTTAAAATAAATTTCAGATATTAGTAATTAAATAGCTTTCACTATTGTCATCTGCCACTCCCTCAAAAACTGAGTTGAAAAGAACGCTTACTCCGCTTATGCTGTGGGGACTAGGCGTTGGATACGTTATTTCCGGGATGTATTTCGGGTGGAACCTGGGACTGGAAAAGGGCGGTACGCTGGGACTTGCCGTGGCTACTTTCTTCATCATTATCATGTATGTCACTTTCACTTTCAGCTATGCAGAGCTTGCCTGTTCCATACCTAAAGCGGGCGGCGCATTTGACTATGCTAACAGGGCATTCGGAAAAAATATCGGGTTTATTGCAGGTATGGCGCAAAACATAGAATTCATCTTCGCACCGCCTGCTATCGCATTTGCAATAGGCGCTTATTTTAATTTATTTTTTCCTCAAATCCCAATCCTGGGCATCGCCATATTCGCTTACCTGTTGTTTACGGCATTGAATATTTACGGAGTAAAAGCAGCAGCAACTTTTGAGTTGCTGATCACCATACTTGCGGTAGGCGAACTATTATTGTTCAGTGGTATCGCACTTCCACACTTTCAAATTAACAATTTAAAGCTCCATGCATTACCGCACGGGTGGCAGGGAATATTTGCGTCCATACCTTTTGCCATATGGTTCTTTCTTGCAATTGAAGGAGTTGCTAATGTAGCGGAGGAGGCAGTGAATCCACAACGCACCATTCTTATCGGTTTCGGTTCTGCAATTATGACCCTGGTGCTGCTTTGCGTGCTCACTTTTGTATCATCTACGGGCGTTGCAGGTTGGGAAGCCATTGTTTACAAAACGGATGGATCTGCTTCCGATTCACCGCTGCCTCTGGCTCTTAGTCATATTGTAGGCGACAGCAATTTGTTATACCATTTATTGATAACCGTTGGGCTGCTGGGACTCATAGCTTCTTTCCATGGTATCATACTGGCGGCGGGAAGGGCAACCTTTGAATTTGGACGGGTGCGTTTTGCGCCGGCTTTTTTAGGAAGCATACATTCAAAATTTCATACGCCGGCCAATGCATTGATCATTAATATGGTGATAGGGATCACAGCACTTGTCACAGGCAAAACTGCGGAGATCATCACCATTTCTGTTTTTGGAGCGTTAACGTTATACATAATATCCATGGCCGCACTGCTTAGGTTGAGAAAAAAAGAACCCCGGCTTAGCAGGCCCTTTAAAGTACCCGCTTACCCTGCTTTCCCGTTGATAGCGCTGGTTATTGCCCTTATTTCCTTTGTTGCCATGATGATATACAATTTTGACCTGGCGCTGTTTTATTTTGGTTTAATGTTAGGTTGCTACCTGCTGTTTCGAACATTTCGAGATGGGCCACAAATACACGAAGGCACAAAGGAACACGAAGAATATTAAAAAACCTTTGTGTTCCTTTGTGCCGTCGTGTATTTGTGGCCACTGATCTAAAAAGTATAATTCAGATGATTACCCGTTCAGAAATTATTGCTTATGTACAAGCACACCCGGCAGGAAAAGTAAAGATTGCATTTACCGATATTGATGGCGTACTGAGAGGAAAGTATATCGCCACCGAAAAATTTATGGCTGTAGCCGAAAACGGCATGAGTGTCTGTGATGTAATTTTTGGCTGGGACATGAACGATGTTGCCTGTGATAACGTTCAATATACCGGCTGGCACACCGGATACCCTGACGCTCCTGCTACCATCGACCTTGCCACCTTTCGCAAAATTCCCTGGGAAAATGACCTGCCTTTTTTTTTAGGTGACATGACCGGCAGTGAACATGCCTCCAACTTCGTTTGTCCCCGGCAGTTATTAAAAAAAGTAATTGCTGCAACTGAAAAGGAAGGAGTAGCTCCTTTTTTTTCACAGGAATTTGAGTGGTATAATTTTACTGAAACACCTCAGTCAGCAAACGACAAACAATTCAGAAACCTTACGCCACTTACTCCCGGCATGTTTGGATACTCTATATTACGTAGCACCCTTAAAAATGAATTTTTCACTGATCTTTTTGAACTGTTAAGAAAGTTTGACGTGCCTGTCGAAGGGCTTCATACAGAAACCGGACCTGGCGTTTTTGAAGCTGCAATAAGATACTCAGAAATCCTTGAAGCTGCCGACCGCGCCGTATTATTTAAAACAGCCGTGAAGGAAATCGCTTATAAACACAATGCCATGGCCTGCTTTATGGCCAAGGTTGATGAAAACCTGCCAGGTTGCGGCGGACATATTCACCAAAGCCTTTGGGATACCAGCACTAAAAGGAATCTTTTTTATGATGATGCCGATAGCATCAAAATGAGTACGGTTATGAAGAGTTATATTGCCGGCCAGTTATTTTGCCTGCCGCATATACTTCCCATGTTTGCTCCTGTTATTAACAGCTACAAACGTTTGGTGGAAGGCGCCTGGGCCCCCACTACCCTTACCTGGGGCGTTGATAACAGAACGGTGGCGCTGCGGGCCTTACCTTATGGAAGTAAAAGCAGCAGGTTGGAAACACGTGTGATTGGTTCTGACGTAAATCCATATCTTGCCATGGCTGGTGCGCTTGCTGCGGGATGGTATGGTGTTACTCATAAGATGGAATTAAATCAACCCGCTACCATTGGAAATGGATATAAGGAATTTTCATACGGGTCGCTCCCGCGTGATTTGCAGGAAGCAACATTGATGATGAAAGGATCTGACGTTGCAAAGGAGCTGTTCGGTGCTGATTTTGTTGCTCATTTCACGCAAACCCGTGAGTGGGAATGGAAGCAGCATTTGAAAGCTGTTACTGATTGGGAATTGAAAAGGTACTTTGAAATAATTTAGAGCGATTTTCTCATAGTTTTTTTAAACACAGAGCGCACAGAGGAGGAAACACAGAGAGTACAGAGAAGCTCTGTGCTCTCTGTGTTTCCTCCTCTGTGCGCTCTGTGTTTAAAAAAAACTAACGATTATCAACAACTTAACTAAACAACAATGCATTTCGATAAAATCTATCAATACAACTTCCCAACCACCATCCGCTTTGGCGCAGGTGCAAGCGAAGAGTTAGCAGATTACCTAAAACACAACAAACTAGAAAAACCTTTAATAGTAACAGATGCCACCGTCGCACAATTATCATTCTTCAAAACAATCATCAACAATTTAAAGGCAAAAAATATATCCATAGAAATATTT
>CAXTDO010000139.1:0-10026 GCA_964242315.1 uncultured Flavihumibacter sp. | reverse complement strand
CAATCTGTTAATGCCAGTCTGGGTTTCGCGTGGAAACCACTTAAAAATTTAACCATCACCGTAGACGGCTACTGGGTAAAACTTAAAAACAGGGTGGTGATCACCGGAAACTTTGATGCTTCTATCCCTGCCCTGGCTCCCTTCCTGAAACAATATAATGTAAGCTCTGTAAACTTTTTTTCGAACGCGGTAAGCACCACCAATACAGGTATTGACATTGTTGTAAATTATACAAAAAGATGGGGAAGTAAAGGTCTGACATACTTACTAGCCGGGAACATCCAGCACATTAATATTGACAAAGTGAACATTCCAAATGCACTTAATGATACCTACGGCCACAGGCAGGCATTCTTTAGCACCAGGGAAGCCGCTTTCCTGAAAGCGTCTGCACCAAAATCTAAGTTTTCTCTTGCGCTTGAATATTCAGTGAAGAAAGCCGCCATTGGCGCACATATCACCTACTTTGGCAAATTAACCACACAGGGTTTTGGTTATTCAAGTGTTCCGGGTGCAGTAGCGGGCGGACCTGGCGGCGCCGGCATCTCCGACCAGGGCAGCGGATGGGACCCTTACGTAACCACCGATGACGGAAAATCTGTGGTTCCTGAAAACTTTGTGTTTCATGGAAAAGCGGTTACTGACCTCTATATCTCTTATAAGTTCACTAAAAGCATCGCACTATATCTGGGTGCAGACAATGTATTTAATGTGCATCCTGATCTGGCAATTTTACCAAATGCTAAAAACGCTTCATGGGGCGATAGTGAATCGGGCGGCCCGTTCGATTCGGTGCAGATGGGTTTTAATGGACTGAGAATGTTTACCAAACTGGCTTTTAATTTTTAATATAGGCGTTCCAAATAATGTGGAGCTTAAATTAATGCCGAATAATATTTGGGAGATGCAGCATTCCCGTTTTCTGTTATGTCTATCAAAAGCTAGGATATATTTAAACATATGTGTCATTATAACTTAATTTCATTACATTCTTCATATAGAATTCTTGCTTCGATCAAAAATTAAGAGCCTTCGATCATTTACATTGATAATTTATTATTACTTTATCAGCATGTAAAAATTTGTAATGTAATTATTGTAATTTAATTCAAAACAATTCCCGATGAGAAAATTTCTACTTATTGCGTCAGGACTGCTGTTGTTGTCCTTACATATTATCGCGCAGGGTTTAATCACAGGAAAAATCACGAATGCAAAAGATGGAACACCCCTGGCAGGTGCATCGGTAACTATTCGAAAAGGAGGTTCCGTGGTTTCTTCATCAGATGGCACCTTTTCAATAACAGGAAAGAAAAACGAAGAAATAGTGGCTATAACTTCCGTAGGTTTCTTCGACACTACATTTACGGCCAGGGCCGGCTCCACGATTGAGGTCGCACTGAAGGAGGACATAAGAACCCTCAATGAAGTAGTGGTAACAGGCGTTGGCGTAGCTACGTCAAGAAAGAAATTGGGCATCTCGGTAGAATCTGTTACGGCTGAAAAACTTCCTCCCACTCCTACGGCTTCAATAGATCAGGCGCTTGTGGGAAAGATCCCCGGGGCGCAAATTTCATCTGTCAACGGAACTCCGGGTAAGCCGGCAAATATCTTATTCAGAGGTATCAATACATTGCAACGGGGCACGCAGCCGCTGGTGCTGGTAGATGGAATTGAAGTGGGTGCAACAGACCTCAACTCACTGGACTTAAGTAATGTGGAAAGAATTGAGGTGATACAGGGAGCTGCCTCCGCTACTATTTATGGAGCACAGGGCGCAAACGGTGTGATCCAGATATTCACTAAAAAAGGCAGGCAAGGTGCGCTCAGTATCAATTTTTCTACGAGCGGAAGTTTGAACCAGTACATCAACAGCGGAGACGTTCATGCCGCGCATTTACATAGCTGGAGAACGGATGCAAATAATAATATCGTAGATGCCGGCGGAAACATCTTAAAGGTGCAGGATGATGGCACTATTACCGGCCTTGCATGGGCTTACCCGGCAGGAAACGGCAATCCTTCAGCCATGTCTAACCCTTTAAATATCGGCAATAAACCTTATGATAAAAACTTTCAGTATTACGATCATTTAAAACAATTATTCAAGGACGCATATACTACCAATAACAGTTTAAGTATTTCCGGCGGACAAGGTAAATCCGATTTTGCCTTAACATTATCAAATAACCGGCAGGAAAGCAATATCCGCAAAAACGGCAGCTTAACACGTACCAATTTTACTGCGAATGTAGGTACTGAATTGTTTAAAGGTTTTACATTACGTTCCGTAACACAACTGGTTTCTACAAGAAGCACCCTTAACCCGAACTTTGCGGAAGGTTCCAGTCATAATGCCATTTACGGCGCGTTGAATACTTCACCATTTATCGATTTCAATCATACCCTTGCAGACGGAACATATCCCAGTTACCTTACAGCGGGCACCGTTAGCGTAAACAGCACCAATCCAAATTATGTTTTTGAATACAGCAGCGGTAATGATACCAAGGTTGATATCATTCAGAATTTCCAGGCAAATTATAAGGTCAACAGGTTCGTAAACCTGGATGCAAAATATGGCATCAATTACAGGAAACAGGACATTAATAATATATATCAGAATCAGTCGGGAAATATTAATTCTAACAGCCAGCAATCGTGGACTTCCGGAAAGTTCCCGGATATATCAAGTTTAAACGGGAACTTTATTGATGGCAACTCCAATGATAACACCGGTGAGATTGATAACTTGACTTATACCACCACTTTTCAAAACCTGCTGCTATCCGCCTATATAAAAACCGACTTTCAAAAAGATTTCAACATCAATGTTCCCATAACAACAAATACGCAGGTTTCATTCGATTACCGTAAGAATAAATATCAGCAGTATTTTACCTACGGTTACAGTCTGCCTACCTACCCTATTTACAATATGAATCAAACGGCTTCACAAAGTGTTGTTCCAAAAGTAGGTGATTATGTTGAGCCGTTTGTTACGTATGGATACCTCGTTAACCAGAAATTTGATTTTGGCGAATATGGCGGTATTTCTGCGGGTTTCAGAAGCGATTACTCATCGGCGTTCGGACAGGGCTCCAAGCCGTTTACTTTTCCCCGGGGTGACGCCTACTTCAGGCCTTCCTCCCTTAATTTCTGGAAGGACGGTAATTTAGGAAATATATTACCGGAAGTAAAGTTCAGGGCTGCATACGGAGAAGCCGGCATACAACCCCGACCATTCGACAGATACATTACGTTAAATCCTGGTAATGTAGGCACCAACCTGGCTTTTTCGCTTCCTACCGTTCAAAGTAACCCTAACCTGAAAGTGGAAGTTTCCAAAGAACTTGAAATAGGAACAGATATTAACATCAGCGGCTCTAAAGGCAGGTGGTTTCATAATTTCAATATCGGCGTAACTTATTGGAAACGCAAAGGAGAAAACATTATCTATCCAATCAATTTATCACCTTCCACAGGCGCCAATTCTATTAAAGACAACTCCATCAATCTTTCCTCTCATGGCCTGCAGGCTTCTTTAAATATCAATGTTCTGAAATCAAGAGATTTCACCTGGGATTTTACTACCAACATCAGCAATCAAACTTCGGTAATAGATAGAATAAATGCCGCAGTTCCTGAAGTGATTACCAATACCAGCGCCGGAGATGCCGCTTTGGTATTGAGAGCCGGACAAAAGATAGGTCAGATTTTTGGTTACAAAGCGTTTAAAAGCCTTGACGAGAGAAAACTGGATGGCACGCCTTACATAGATAAAGCCGATTACGGTAAATATCAGATGGTGAACGGGTATGTAGTAGATACCGCCACTAAAGGCATCCAGTTCACCAACCAGGCTTATTCATTCGGCGATCCTAATCCCAGGTTCAATGCTTCTTTTATAAACAGTTTTACTTACAAAGAATTTTTGTTTTTTTCGTTTCAGTTTGACTGGATCAACGGAAGTCACTTGTATAACCAGACAAAAGAATGGATGTACCGGGATGGCATAAGCGGAGATTATGATGTGCCGGTTACTATCAATGGACAAACGGCTGCCTACACTGCCTATTACAGAAGCGCCTACGCAGATTATTTTGGTGCACGCAATGCTGCAAGAAACGGCACCAAAGATTATTTTTATGAAGATGCTTCTTTCCTTCGCTTAAGGAATATTTCCATAGGATTCGATCTGGCCAGATTTACCTCTATCAAACATGTAAACAGGTTGCAGTTGGTATTAACGGGAAGGAACATCTGGACGGTTACTAATTATACGGGGCTTGATCCGGAGATCAGTTCCGGAACTTCCAATTCTGCCTTCGACAGAGGAGTAGATCACAGTTCCATGCCTAATATAAAATCTTATCAGGTGGGTATTAATGTAGGATTTTAATTTTTTCTCCTAAAAAATTAATAAAATGAAACAGTCCAGATATTTCTTCGTGCTGCTTATGACCTCTTATTTTTTTGCGAGCGTATCCTGCAAAAAACAGCTTGATGTTAAAAATCCAAATTATCCTACCCTTGAAAATGCAGAAACCGAAACGGGCATCATTTCCCTGGCAACAGGTGCGGTATACACCAATGGTTTTAATACCGCTGACATCAACGGGCTGACGATACTCGGTAACAGTTATTTTTTCATCGGACTTGGATATCATGAGCTGTTGGGTGATGTGGTGTCGGCGGAAGCTGCCAATACGCTCATAAATGTGGTAAGTCTGCCGGAATATGCCATACTTGACAATGGAAGTAAAGTGTCCAACACTTCCAATTCAAAAAGTTACATGCGGATCAGCAATGCCCGCGACAAGCGATCCAACAATCCTTTTTATTACGAATGGACTTATATGTATGCTTTAAACAATGCCTGCAACAACGTGTTGAGTATTGTAGACGGAATCAGTTATACGGGCGATGCCGAAACCAAGAAGAATACTATTAAGGCATGGTGTTACTTCTGGAAGGGACTTGCCTATTCAAAAATCGGCTCTCTTTATTATTCGGGGCTTATCAGTAATTCAACTATCGGGGCAAGTAACAAATACCTCATTCATGATAGCATTATTGCTGAGGCCAATAAGAATTTAGACCAGGCGAGTTCTCTGGTTACCGCTGTTACCAAACCTGATGTATACGCATCTGTGCTGGGGCAATTATTACCAAAGTTTTTACAGCAGGGCCTTGGTGGCGTATTAACACAAACCATGTTTGTGCACAATGTAAACACACTAAAAGCCAGGAACTTACTGGCCAATAAAAAAGCAACCGCCATGACAACGGCAGACTGGGCAGCGCTTTTAACACTCACTACTAACGGGATTCAACCGGGCGAGTTTATATTTACCGCACGTACTACCGCCTCCAATGGTTTCTTTACCGCAGGCGCCGGCTCGGTGGCAGCCAAAACTACCGGCGACCCCAGCTCCACCACTTTCACCATCAGCGAAAGAGTAATACAGGATTACAAAGCCGGTGACAAACGTTTTGCAAATAATTTTCAGTTGCAACTGGATGATGCGGGAAAACCCAAACCTTATTTAAACCAGGTAGGCGGATTCACTTACAGCACAAGATGGTCGCTCGTAAGCGGTGGCAAAGGATTGCCCGGCGTTCAAACGTTGAGTAATTTAACTCCTGGCCAGTATGAGCTGGCTATTGCAGGCAGCTATGAAGAAAATGACTTGATGAAAGCCGAAAGTAAAATTTATTCAGGTGATATTGAAGGAGGATTAAAAAGCATTGATGCGGTAAGAACTTACCTGGGCGCAGGATTGGCACCTGTTGCCGGTACCGGCCTAACACAAGCGCAGGCCCTGGAAGAATTGAGGCGGGAAAGAAGAGTGGCATTGATGTTAAGAGGCTTGTCTTTTTATGATGCCAGAAGATGGGGAGTTATTTATGATGTTGCTGCCGGTGGTGGCAGGAAGGGAGCCGTAGTGCTTACTTCAACAGGTGTATTAAACACGAATGCTACCATCAATTATAATTTTCTCGATTACTGGGATGTTCCGGCGGATGAATTTGAATTGAATGTTCCGGCGGCCGGAAGTGCGCCGGTTAAGAATCCGGGATGATTATCTCTGAACTGTGATTAATTGATTTAATGAATACTATGAATTATTCATAGTATTCATTAAATCAATTAATCACAGTTCACACAATCTATGCTGTTATTATAGAGCGCAGTTCCACCTTTGTTAGTAAAAAGGTATTTGATAAGTACTCTGCATTCTTTTTGAATAGGTAGTAGTATCTGCAGACCCAATATTTAAAGTATCGATCAGCATTCTAAAGATCGCACCTGAGTCATTTCCTACCGAAAATATTCTATAAGCTATAATATTTTGATTTAGTGGTAACACCTTTAGTGTGAGGGTGGTATCAAGGCTGCGGCCAATTAACCTCTTGCCAGTACCATGTGCAGGATAGATATAAAGCGTATCATAACGGTTGTAATCAACTTTAAGTTTCAGTTGTAAGAAGTTCAACTCCTGGGATTTAAGACGAACTCCAACTGAATTATTGACAAAAGGAAACTGCTTGAATAAATTATCGCTATAATTGTTATCTTCCGCAACTTCCAGTACATATTCTACACTTTTCCCTTCAGCTCTGTAGTAAATGGAGAAATTGCCGTTAGCGTCGGTAATTGCCGAGTCGAGGTAGTCTAAACAAGACCTTCGATAAAAGCCATTTTTGCAACCAACCAGGTACACTTTTGCAAATGAAAGGTTTTTATTTTTAACTGTGTCAGTAAGAAAGCCGCTAACAACAATATGAGTACCTTTCTTTATATCTTTTACACATGATATAAGTAAACTTAAAATAACAAGTGTGAAGATATTTTTTATCATAGCGAGAGATCCGGGTAATAGGGGCCAGGTTTGCAATAGTAACAAAACGTAATGCACCCAAAAAAAATTGTCCTTGGAAATGAACTACCGGTTTTGCAAATTTGGAATTAGTCTATCATTACAATTCAAGTGATGCATAAAGTTTCACATTTATACTTTTATTGTACCATCTTACGGATTTATCAGGTGTTTCCGTAATTCATCGCCCTTAAAGAATAAATTTGAATTTTAATCCGGTCAAAAGACTTTGAAAACAATACGCCGGGCAAATCAGCTATTATTTCATTTACACCGTTACTATGAGTGGTAAATTAATTCTTGCTTTCATAATCATTTTTTACTACCGGAAAAATTTACCTGCTGCAACCCTTGAAAAATGGGATAGGTTATTTCGAACATGCCTATATGTAATTCCCGCTGTGGCTATTGTAGGACTGGGTGAATCGTTAAAAGAACCTACTGTGTGGCTGGGTCACCTGGTGCTGCTATTTATTTTGTACCTGAACTTTTTAACGCCCGGTTTTAATACGGTCAGGAATGTAATGGTAGCAACGCTGCCTTTTATAATCATTTCATTTTTGAATGATCTGACGAAATACGCAGATAGCGGCCCGTTGAATGATTTACATGGATATTTTAAGTTGTTGTTACCCTTCACAGGTGTCTGGATGGTAGCTATGGTAATTAATTATAGCAGGCAGCAAAAGGCATTGAAACTGGAAAGGTCGCAAAGAATAAACGAGGCAGAGCAAAACAAAATCATTTCCTCGAGGAAAGCCGAGCTGGAAGAAATGGTAGCTGAAAGAACCTCTGAGTTATTGCAGCAAAAAAACGAACTGGAGACAACACTTACGGAACTGAGAGCTACCCAGTCGCAACTGATACATGCAGAAAAAATGGCTTCACTCGGGGAGCTAACCGCCGGCATTGCACATGAAATACAAAATCCATTAAACTTTGTAAACAATTTTTCTGAAGTCAGCATGGAACTGATTGATGAAATGCAGGCAGAACTCGATAAAGGCGATACGGCAGAAGTAACCGCCATAGCCTCCGATCTGAAAAAGAACATGGAAAAGATTCATCATCATGGAAGGCGGGCTGATTCCATCGTTAAAAACATGCTGCAGCATTCCCGCAAAAGCACCGGACAAAAAGAGCCGACCAACATTAATGCACTGGCAGATGAATACATGCGTTTGAGCTATCATGGACTGAGGGCTAAAGACAAATCTTTCAATGCCAGCTTTAAAACAGATTTCGATGAAAGTATTACCACCATAAACGTGTCACCACAGGATATAGGAAGGGTGTTGTTAAACCTGTTCAACAATGCATTTTATGCCGTGAATGAAAAGAAGAAACAGTTTAGAGAAGGCTATGAGCCAACGGTAACTGTCAGCACTAAAAAAGTTACCAGCGCTCCGGACGAAGAAAACATCGAGATCACGGTAAGGGATAATGGAAACGGCATTCCTCAAAAAGAACTTGACAAAATATTCCAGCCTTTTTTTACTACCAAACCAACAGGACAGGGAACCGGACTTGGACTGTCTCTTAGTTACGACATTATCACAAAAGGCCATGAAGGCGATTTAAAAGTACATACAAGAGAAGGTGAGTTTGCTGAATTTGTTATTACACTGCCCGTAAAATGATTATTGATTCTGACGCTAAAAACTTAATGTTGCCCAATGAAAATATTAGTGGTAGATGATGAAGAGGATATGCAAACACTGTTTCTGCAAAAATTCAGAAAAGAGATCAGAGCAAACCAGGTATCGATAGCATATGCCAGTTCAGGAGAATCTGCACTTGAATATCTTTCGCAACACCACCAGGAAGCAGTATTAATATTGTCGGATATTAACATGCCCGGCATGGGCGGACTGGAACTACTGCGTCATATCAAAGAGCTATATGCAATACCGCCTACAATTGTAATGATGATAACTGCTTACGGAGACGGTGAGAGTTATAAGAATGCCATTCAATCAGGCGCGGACGACTTTCTTACAAAACCTATTGATTTCAAATTATTAAAAGAAAAGCTTAAAATAAAGGCTAATGATTAAAATATTAGTGGCGGATGATGAGGTAGATCTTGAGATGCTTATCAAACAAAAATTCAGGAAACAGATAAGGGAAAGCAAGTACGAATTCATCTTTGCCCTGAATGGAAATGAAGCTCTGACTAAAATACAGCAGCACCCTGATGTAGAAGTGATGCTGACGGATATTAATATGCCGGAACTGGATGGACTTACATTGCTATCCAGGTTGCACGAATCAAGTCCGTTGATCAAAACTGTTATGGTATCGGCTTATGGCGACATGGAAAACATACGGATAGCTATGAACAGGGGCGCTTTTGACTTTATATGCAAGCCGGTTAATTTTGAAGACCTTGAGCTGACCATAGAGAAAACCATTAAACATGTTGCCCAGATGAAGCAGACGTTGCAGGCCATAAAAGAAAACAATATCCTGAGAATGTATGTGGATGAAAACGTGTTAAATTTCATGAGCGGCCGCGAGTATGAATCAACGTTGCTCGCAAATGAAACAGTAGAAGCTACTATTGTATTCATTGACATTTGCAGTTTCACGGCGCTTACAGAAAAGGAATCCCCTAATGAAATTGTAACGCTCCTAAATAAATACTTTGATGTAATGGCGAAAGAAATTATTGCGCAGGAGGGTCATGTTGATAAGTTTATAGGAGACGCCATCATGGCCGTATTCCGGGGCGATTATCATTTAGACAGGGCAATAGAAGCAAGTCTGGCTATAAGGAAACAGGTTATTAACCTGCCGGCTGAAGAGGGCGTCACGTTTTCACCACACGTGTCTATAGGTGTTAATACGGGCGTTGTTGTTTCGGGCAACATTGGCTCTGCCAGTTTAAGAAGGCTTGATTATACTGTGATCGGGGATGTAGTGAATACAGCGCAACGACTACAAACTGTTGCCAAAGAAGGACAGATACTCATTAACGAAGAAGCGTACTTTAAAATTAAAGAATCCTTTAATTGTAATAAAATCGGTGAAATGAACCTGAAAAATAAAAAAAACGTGATGGTCGTTTATGAAGTTTTAGACTAATGTTAAGTTAAACGTAAAACGACGTGATACATATCAGCCGTACGACCAGTTCTTT
>CAXTDO010000138.1:0-10082 GCA_964242315.1 uncultured Flavihumibacter sp. | reverse complement strand
TTTCCAAAAAGCAGATCGTTTTTGTAAATGGCGATGATCTGTGGGTAGTGCCACGCGAAGGCGGAGATGCCCGCCGCCTTACCACCGCTGTTGGCGCCGAAACAAATCCCAGGATTAGTCCTGATGGCGAAACGGTAGCTTTTACAGGTCAGTACGATGGAAATACCGATGTGTATACTGTTCCAATTGAAGGCGGAGAACCAAAGCGCCTCACCTGGCATCCCTCGGCAGATATTGTTCAATGCTGGACACCCGATGGCAAAGCCATTGTTTTTTCTTCATCAAGGGAAGGAACTCCCGGAACGCCTACAAAATTCTATAAAATAAATACCAGCGGCGGCACTTCCGAAGCAATGATCCTTCCGTTTGGCGCTACGGGTTGTTTGAGTGAAGATGGGAGCCTGATGGCGTATCAGCCCTTTGCTTTCTGGGACCCGGAATGGAGAAACTACCGGGGCGGTCAGGCTCAGCCTATCTGGATATTCAATTTTAAAACGCAGGAAACACAAAAAACGGTGCAGAAAGATAATGAAAGGCATACTGCTCCTGTCTGGGATAATGGCATGCTCTATTTTCTTTCCGAACAGGATTATGCTAATAACGTATGGTCATATGATCCAAAAACGAAAGTGCAGAAACAACTCACCTTCCATAAAGATTTTGATGTAAAGAACCTGTCGGCAAGTAACGGTGTATTGGTATATGAACAGGGCGCCCGTTTGCATAGTCTGAATATTGCCACCGGAAAAACAACACCGCTGGAAATAAATGTAAGAGGTGACCTGAACTGGGCGCGGGCCAGGTGGAACAATATACCTCCTGCTGCGCTTACCAATGCCAGCCTCTCTCCTACAGGTAAAAGAGCGTTATTCGAATACCGCGGTGAAATATTCACGGTACCCAAAGAGAATGGCGACTGGCGCAACATCAGCCGGTCTACAGGTAATGCAGACCGTTATCCGGCATGGTCGCCCGACGGACAAAAGATCGCATGGTTTTGCGATGCAAGCGGTGAGTATCAGTTAATGGTAGGCGATCAGTCAGGCATAGGCACCCCGAAAGCCTATCCTATCCCCAATAAAAAATTCTATTATTTTCCTTCATGGTCACCTGATGGTAAATTCATTGCCTTTACAGATACCGATTACAATCTTTGGAACATAGAGCTTGCTACCGGAAAGTGCACGCTGGTGGCTACCGATAAGCTTGCCCACCCAAACAGAACCCTGCAACCTTCCTGGTCGCCCGATAGTAAATGGATAGGGTATGTTCGGATTATGGAAAATCAGTATAAAGCGGTGAATGTTTACAATGTAGAAACAGGCAAAACTAACCGCCTGACTGATGGCATGTCAGACGCCATCACTCCCATATGGGATGAAAGTGGTAAATATCTATACTTCCTGGCAAGCACGGACTATGCTTTAAGTTCGGGCTGGCTTGATATGAGCAGCTATAATTATCCTGTTACAAGAGCTTTGTATATGATAGTACTTGCAAAAGATGCCTCAAACCCGTTTGAACCTAAAAGCGATGAGGAACCTGCAAAGCCGGGTGAAGAAAAGCCGGTATTGATCACAAAGAATACAAACGATACGGTAAAATCAGTTGTTGCAAAACCTGCGGGCGTTAGCGTTAAGATTGATATGGAAGGCATCAGCCAGCGTATTATTTCAGTGAATATGCCCGCAAGAAATTATGCCGGACTGGTTCAGGGTCCGGAAGGAAATGTATTTATTGCAGAAGCTGTGGAGAATGAGCCTACACTTATGCTACACCGTTATAGCATAAAGGACAGGAGGTCCACTGAATTCATAAAGGGCGTTTCATTTGCCTCATCCAGTTTCGACCGGAAGAACCTGTTGTATAAAATGGGTACCGGCTGGTATGTGGTGAGCACTATCGCCGGACCTCCGAAGCCCGGAGACGGTAAGTTGCCAACAGAAGGCATGAAAGTATATGTTGATCCTTCCAAAGAAGCAGAACAGATATTTAAGGAAGGCTGGCGCTACCAGCGCGATTTCCTGTATGTAAACAATGTGCACGGTGCACCCTGGGATAAAGTATTTGAATGGTACAAACCCTGGATATCATACGTAAAGCACCGTTCAGACCTTAACTACATCATAGATATTCTGGGCGGAGAGGTTTCTATCGGGCACTCTTTTACTTCAGGCGGAGATTTTCCTGAAGTAACCACCATACCTGTAGGGTTGCTTGGCGCTGATTATGCCATAGACAAAGGCTTTTTTAAAATTACAAAGATATATACCGGTGAAAACTGGAATCCCGAGTTGCGCTCGCCATTAAGCGGACCGGGAATAAATGTAAAAGAAGGTGAATACCTGGTAGAAGTGGAAGGACGGCCACTAACGGCATCCACGAATCTATACAGTTTATTTGAAGGAACTGCAAACAGGCAGATCAAAATAAGTGTTAACAGCAAGCCATCGCTGGAAGGCGCGAGAGTGGTTACGGTAGTGCCCATACCAAGCGAAGCAGGACTTCGTTCGCGCGCCTGGGTGGAGGGTAACAGGAGAAAAGTAGATGAACTGTCAGGAGGCAAGCTGGCTTATGTGTATGTGCCTAATACCAGCAATCCCGGTTATACTTATTTTAATCGCTATTATTTTGCACAGCAGGATAAACACGGTGCGGTGATAGATGAAAGAAACAATGGTGGTGGCTCTGCCGCCGATTATATGATTGACGTGATGGGAAGGAAACTGCTGGGTTATTTTAACAATCATGTGGAAGGGCATAAAGTGTCTACCACACCAATGGCAGGAATCTGGGGACCCAAAGTAATGATCATCAATCAAAATGCAGGATCGGGAGGAGACCTGCTACCCTACATGTTCAGAAAAAATAAAATAGGTCCGTTGGTAGGGACCCGCACCTGGGGCGGACTGGTAGGCACATGGGACACGCCTCCATTTATAGATGGCGGCAGGATGGTAGCCCCGCGTGGCGGCTTCTTTGATACCGAAGGCCAGTGGGCGGTTGAAGGAACGGGAGTGTCGCCCGACATAGAAGTATTACAGGATCCGAAAGCATTGATTGCAGGCAAAGATCCCCAACTGGAAAGAGCCGTTCAGGAAGCGATGAGCCGCATGAAAACGGAAGGCATCGAATTGAAAAAAGAGCCGACTCCACCGGTGAGGTACAAACGGCCCTTCTGATACTCTTGAAGCAAGATCTACAGGATTAAGAATAATTCACAGAATTTTCATCGAAATGCTGTAAATAATTCCTAATCCTGTAAATCCTGCTTTAGAATCCCAGCTTCTTCTCCGGCACCAGAACCGCTTTAATATAGTTCTGCATATTAAAATACTTTTTAGCCGCCTGCTGCAGATCCTGAACAGTCAACGCGTCAACTTTGTTGTTGAAATCAAGTATCCAGTCAGGATCATCATGCTCAATCCATGCCCTGGTGAGCGTGGATAGCCAAAATTCATTCTGCGTAACTTCCTCCTGGTTTTGTTTTCTTAAAGCTTCTTTTACTTTATCAAGATAGCTTTGTTCAATTCCGTTATCCTGGGCACTTTTAATGAGGTCAAGAGCAGCTTTGGTGAGCTTGTCTACATTTTCAGGTCCGCACGGAAATCTAACATTAATAACATAGTGATTGTAAGGGCGGTTAATAATTCCGCCACCCATTCCACCACCGTAAATGCCACCCATTTCTTCCCTGAGTTTTTCAACAAATTTAATGTTCAATGCATCCATCAGCGCCTCAAATTTAAAATTTTCATCCTGGCTGTAGGAGGCTTCGCCATTAAAGATGATGCTTACCATGCTTTGTTTAGCCGCGCCTTTGTAAATGATGGCTTCTACAATTCCCTTTACAGGCCTTAATCCTTCATCGGTAAATGTTATATCTTTTTTGGATGAAGGAAGGCTGCCCAGGTATGTTTCCAGCAAGGGCTTTACTTTGTTAGTATCTATATTACCTACGAATGTAAAATGCATTCCATAGTTATTGTTAAAGATCTTCTTATAAATGGCCAGTGATCTATCCAGACTTATCTTGTCATAATCTGCAACATTGGCTATAGTAGGAGCCCATGGACTGTTGTTAAATTCAATTTTTGTGAGGGTATCGGAAAAATAGCTGTTGGGATTATTTTTTGCGTTTTCTACAAATGCCTTTTGTGTGGTGATATATGATCGAAAAAGCTTTTCATCCCTGCCGGGCTGGGTGATATAAAGATGTACCAGTTGCAGAAAAGTTTCAAAATCTTTGGCGCTGCTACTTCCCTCAATACCTTCCTCATAAGCGTTAAGATAAGGGTGAACATTCACCGTTTTTCCGGACAAGAATTTTCCCAGTTCAATAGGTGTAAGACCTTGTATTCCCATAGCAGTAACGATATTGGCTGCATTCTCTGCATTGTCTTTATCTGAAAGTCCATAGTTATTAAAACCTCCCCAGCGCCAGCCATCCATGTATATCTCATCATTTTTAAATTGGGTAGGCTTCAGCGTTATGGTTATGCCATTGCTTAAAGTCAGATCCGTAGTTTCCAGTTTTGTATTATTTGTTTGTGTGGATATTTTACCGGGTATTGGCTTCTTTGCCATCAGGCTTGCTGCAACTGCTTTTTCCTTGTATGCGGTAACCGGTATGTTGTGAGCGTTTGTTATAAGCGTTACAAGTTCTTTGTCAGATGGTAATGACGCAGCATCTTTTTCAGGAGCCAGCAGCAATGCAAACTTGCCCTGCGTAGACTCCATTTTTTTTGAGAGTGCGTTTACTTCAGATAATGTAATCGTTGGCAATACCTGTTTAATAAAAGCATAACGATCACTGATACTCACTAATGGTGATCGTTCAAGAAAATTACTTATATATTCCTGAACGAAACTACCGGATTCGGTTTTATCCTTATCCGCATATGATTTTTCGGTTTGATTACGAATACCAGCTTTTGCCCTGTCTAATTCGGTTTGAAGGAAGCCGAACTTCTTTACGCTTTCTGTGGTACTTATCAAAGCATCGATGGCGGTCTTCGCGGGCTTGTCACCGATGGCTACAAATGAAAGAAATGCACGGTATCCCCTTACAAAACTTGTAAAGAAGGTACTGCCAGACAAGAACGGCGGATCGGATTGCTGGGTTAATTCACTTAAACGCTGATTTATAAGTGAATTAAACAAACTTTCAACAATTGATGCCCGGTAATTTCCCCAGGTATCTACAGGGGTAGATTTTTCAATGTAATTAAAAGTCTGCAGGGCCTTAAATGTTTGTTCCTTATCTGTCAGCACCATGCCCAGGTTCTGCTTTCTTTCGGCAATAGGAATGATGGCAGGCCTGGGGGTTTCCTTTGTTGGGTTTTTAAACTGACTGAAATGTTTTACAATTTCTTTTTCTGCTAAAGAAGGATCGATATCACCTACAACAATAACAGCCATAAGATCGGGCCGGTACCATGTTTTGTAAAAATTAACCAAAGATTCCGCTGTAAAATTTTGGAGGATACTGTCTTTGCCGATGGGCAATCTTAGTGCATATTGAGAACCATTAAAAAGCTGTGGGAGGTATTTGTTGCGCATACGTCCGCCCGCGCCGGTTCCCAGGCGTGACTCTTCCAGCACAATACCACGTTCTTTATTTATTTCAGTTGTATCAAGGGAAGCGTTGCCTGCCCAGTCTTCAAGGATGGTGAAACCCTTATCAATTTTAACGGTATCATCTGAAGGTATGGGAAGTATGTAAACGGTTTCATCAAAACCGGTAGATGCATTAAGATCGGCGCCGAATCTTACTCCGATGGACTGAAGGTAACTTACCAGCTCATTTTTTTGAAAATGTGTGGAGCCGTTGAAGTTCATATGCTCCATCATATGTGCCAGTCCCTGCTGATCGGGTTGTTCTAATATGGAACCTGCGTTTACTACCAGCCGTAGCTGCACCCTCTTTTCAGGAATGGTATTTTTCCTGATGTAATAAGTTAATCCGTTAGCAAGTTTGCCTATTTTAACGGCAGGGTCTGCAGCCAGTTTTGCATTGGGATTGAACTGGGCAATACAGGAAAGATTCATTATAGTGAAGAATATCAGCCGGTTGATTTTCTGCAATGTTGTTTTCATGAAGAATCGTTTACATTTAATACTCTTGTAATATAATTGAATTTAGAATAAATGTAAATACGCTATGACAATATTTATGACCGTAACCTGGAAGCCTGGCAAGTGAAGTTCAACATATAATAGGTCTATTCACGATTAACTTAAAACAAGCAAGCTGCTTAAACTGCATGCTCACCTGTTCTTCGGCAATATCACATTAAATATGGCACCTGTTCCTTTAGTGGCGGTTGCATAAATGTCTCCACGATGGTTTTGCACTATTTTCTTGCAGATGGCAAGCCCGATGCCTGTTCCGGAGTACTGGGTTTTGCCATGAAGGCGTTGAAAAATATTAAAGATGCGGGTGGCATATTCCTGGTTGAAGCCAATGCCATTATCCTTAAATTCAATATTGTAATAAACACTATTTTGGTCAAGGAGACAGGTGGCGAGTTCATCTTTCTTAACGGTGGAGGTAGTAATAGTTATTACCGGTTTAACATCAGCACTGCTGAATTTTAATGCGTTTGATATCAGGTTGCTTATCAATTGAGACATCTGATGCCGGATAGCCTTTATAGTGGGTAAATTTGATGTTTGTATGATGGCCTGCTTTTGTTCAATTAATAATTCGAAGTCGTTTTTTACCCAGTCGACTACATTTTGCAGGTCAATCCATTCATACACCTCATCTTCCCGTGAGAGTTGCGAGTAGGCCAATACGTCGCTGATGAGATTGGTCATCCTGGAAATAGAATTATTTATCCTGGCGAAATAAAAATTCGAACTTTCGTTGAATTCAGGCAAACTACGTTGCAACATTTGGGAGAAAGTGCTTACTTTTCGAAGCGGCTCCTGAAGGTCATGAGAAGCGATATAAGCAAATTGTGCCAGCTCTTCGTTAGATTTTTTAAGATTCCTGTTAGCTTCCGCCAGTTCTTTGGTACGTTCTGCAATTGCTTCTTCTATCTTCCTGCGGGCTATTACCTGTGCTGTAACTTCTATTACTACAATCATCACTTTGTTTACCTTTCCGTCTGCCTCTTTAACAGGATTGTATACAAAATTTACAAATACCCTTTCTTCTATTTGGTTTTTAACTAATGTTATTTCAGTATCTTCTCCACGAAATACTATACCTGTCTTTAAAACATTCGCGAGGACAGGCGCAAAATCCACCGCCACATGTGGCAGTACTTCCCAATAAGGTGTATTGGCAAATGCTTCCCTGGGCTGACAAACAACTTCTAAAAACGCATCATTAACCATTTCCACCTGCGGTGGGTCTCCTTTAACGATACATATTCCCACAGGCGCGTTCATAACAAGACTTCTTAACTGTGCTTCGCTTTCCTCAACTTTTTGTTTGGCAGCATTAAGGTCGGTTACATCTGCAGCGGTATTCATCACGCCATATACTTTTCCGGCAGCATTCAGAAGCGGCGTAAAGCTGTAATTAAAATAATACGTTTGAAGTTTACCTTCTACCACTAGATCAACACGCTGGTTCTTTGCATGAAAAGGTATTCCGGTGCTGTAGACACCTTGAAGCTGATCGAATATTTCCTGGTTGCCCAGTTCAGGCAATACATGCAAATAGGACTTTCCGATAACATCGTCCCCCTTTCCATAAGCGTTGATCATAGACTGGTTGGCAAGTTCAATGATCATTTCTTTTCCCACGTAAACTCCTATGGGAAATGGGGCACTTTCTATAATGGAGCGTATCCTTTGCCCGCTTTCCAGTAAAGAAGCTTCAGCCTGCTTGCGTTCTGTAATGTCGATACAAGAGCTGATATAACCGGCAAAAGATCCGTCTGCATTAAATCGGGCAGGCATCTTTGCATGCAGCCATCGGTACTGCCCTTCCTTATTTATCACCCTAAATTCTCTTGTAAAGTTTTTATGATCTTTTAATGAAGTAAGGTATGTATTCATAAATCCTTCACGGTCATCCGGATGTAACAGGTCAAGCCACCCAAGCTTAAGAAAATAAGCCGCAGGCTTACCGGTAAGTTTGGTCCAGGCGTTATTAAAATAGGTAGAATTTCCATTTTCATCTGCAACAGAAATCAATATTTCCGAACTTTCCGCCATCGTTTGAAAGCGCTGTTCGCTTTCCTGAATATCTTTTTTAACAGTAATATGCACTTGTCCTTTTATATCAATAACACTCTCTTCTGCAGTGTGAATGATATATATTACCTCCCCATCATCATTTAACACGGGTTTATTTTTAGTAACCCAGTATCTTTCGGTGAATATTCCATTTTCATCCTCAACGTCGTAACGTATAACCGGAGGTTGATGCGGTTTTTTATTTTTAAGGACATATAGAAAGGAAGCAAGTAAATTTTTTGATCCGTTATCATTAGGGTCGTTAGGATTTGAAGGAAAGCATTCGAAAATATCCATACCTACGAGCTGCGCTTTTGTAAAGGCCGAGTTGGAGAGATAATCCTCTGTAATTGCTAAAATAGTAAATTGAGGAGGGTTCACTTCTATGAGTGCATGATGACCAGGCATGGCTTCGAAAATGGCACTAAAGTTCTCTATATCATGCAGTACCTGAACCAATATCAAGATATTTTGATTTAGATAAAGATAACTGTTAATACTTCCTCATCTCAGTGCGCAGATGATGAAAAAGAAAAACTAAGTGTTTAACCTGAGCTTAAAGGTTAGGTTTATTGAGCCAAGGGTTATAAAGGAATTTCCCGCATTTTGTTGGAACAGATGACTATCGTCGTGTCAAGCATGAAATGTCGTATGAATTGCTATCAGCTATCAGCCGTCAGGTATCAGAGATCAAAACTGATAAGCTTTCCTCATGATAGCTGACGGTTGATAGCCAAATAACCGCCATTGTATGCTTGACATTGCACTATCGATACAGGATGTTGGTAAGCGACTCCTTATAAACAACAATAGCCGCTGAATCCTGTAGTAGCGGTATACACCTCATAACACTTACTTCATGAAGGTTTACAACAGCCCTGTTCTTTATATTCACATGTAAATATTGCACTTGATTTTTAAATTGAAAATCAAAATAACTTGTTGCATTTCCATGTAGACTTAAATAATCAAGCTGTATTTCCCGCAGCCTCGTAACGGTATTTTCATTTTGACGAACAACGAGTGAATCTAACTGCAATGGACCAATCTCATTATTAGTGCCCGAAAATTCCAGGTAGCTGACCTTCGGCACAAATACAATCAGCCCAACGGTAGATTCCTCCGGCTTCTGATAACTTTGATTGGCAACCGCAAAGGTTATAAACAAGGTATCGTGAAGCAAATTCATTTTAAAAAAAGCCTTCCTGGAATGCATCAGCCTGATATTGAAATGTTCACCTTGTTTCACCCGGACAGCATATCCATTGCCACCGGAAATTTTTAACGCTTTAAATGGCAGCACTGCTATTGATTCAAAATTCTTGTAAGGGTCGCTTAAATTTATCTTTGCATACTCGAGCACCAGCAAACGATCCGTTATAAAAAGACCTGATAATAATACCACTGATAATATTAGTAACAAAAGATTGCTTCGTTTCATGTTGGGTTTATATTTCCGTTTCACGGAATTTCAGATAAATAATGTAATACAATGCGGCAGGGAACAGGTAATTAAAAAACAGGGTAACGATTAGCTGGATTCGTGGCGGCAGGTATACATACACGTTTTCCCCCGCATGCCTGAACTGAAAATAATCGTATACAGCGCCGCCATCAATTGTTTTTTCGCCTGTCATTATCATCAGCAGGTAATTATTACCGTTATAGGTAATGGCAAAATAAACGATCATCAGCAGTATTGTTTTCAGCAAAGCCCCTCTCTTAAATGATAAACAGCCCAGTAATATCAGCAGTTGAAAATTTATAAAGGTGAACAGGAAATTATAAAAACTGTTCTTCAACAGATCAGTGTGCTCAACGGGTGATTTATCATGTTTTATGATCCATAGAAAGAAGCCTTCCGTTACGTAAAATAAGATCAGGTA
>CAXTDO010000137.1:0-10098 GCA_964242315.1 uncultured Flavihumibacter sp. | reverse complement strand
CATACAAATCCTTTAAAATACCGGAATGATTATTGGCGTCAGTGAGAGATCTACACATACACTCACCTATAGAAATATTATTCAGACCTTAAGCTTTTTACAGGATTTGCAGCTCCGCTTTTGATGGCCTGAAAGCTCACTGTTATAATCGAAAGCATAATAATTAATAAGGCAGCCAGCAGGAATACACTCCAATGTATGCTAATTCCATATGCAGAGTATTGCAGCCACTTGTTGGTAGCATACCGCTATCTCAACATCCAATCGGTTGATTTAAGGGTGATAATCCGGTGAAAATAGATTTTATAAGTTTTTATGTTATTAAAGTCAATTACTTATACATAACGTTCGACTCTCCCCAGATATCAGCATGCACATGGACGAGATTGCGCCGTTTTACAACATATAGACAATAACAAGATCACCGAAACAATAACCCAGGTTGTTCATAATAACCAAAGTACCATGCACCTACTACGGTTTTGCAGCTATCACCCAGCGATTAGTTGTATTGTGTGGTGTTTCCAAAACAAATTTATACAAAGGCGATGGCAGTTCCTTCAGGCTGATACTGGTTTGCTCCGCACCCACCGGCACCGTTTTCAACAATTTATAATCATCTGTTCCTCCGGTTTTAACGTTGTTGCTGGTAGTAACGTAAACCTTTACTTTTCCCTGTTTTTCTATGGCTTTCCAGCGCACTGTCGCATTGCCGTTTTCCAAAGTAACAAGCGGATCGGTTACTGATAGTTTCCCAATCAGCGGTACGCCGTCTACTTCCCTGCTGACTTTTTGTGGCACACTAATATTCAGGAAGCGTGCAATGGTAGGCATGATATCAACAATCGAACTCTTGTTCTCTTTAAAATGACTATTCAGGTCGCGGGCATTCGTGAAAATCCAGCCTGCTTTTTCTCTGTTTGACTGTCCACCATGACCCCTGCCGGTAGCCGAATCCCGGCCATGATCGGTGGTGATTACGATGAGCCAATCTTCGTTAAATTGTTGTTGCCGGTGTTGTATGGCCTCCCAGATGCGGCCAACCTGTGCATCCGCAAATTCCACAGCTTTATAAAATTCAGGACCATCACCATATCTATGTCCCATATCATCAGTATACTCCAGGTATACCCAGGAAAGATCGGGGGCATCAGACTTTAAATAACCAGCGGCTTCATCAACAACATGCTCATCGATTTTATGCATGTAAGCGCTTTGCCTGTCGTGGGGAAAACGGACGGTGTCCAGCTCCAGTCCATCAACGTGATGGTCTACATGAATACCTCCAGCTTGCGGCAGGCTATCTCCCACCAGCTTTGTGCGATTATCCAGCCAGGAAGAAAAAACAGCAATCTTCTTTTGTGGAGACTGCTCTTTTAACAGCCTGAATATATTCGGGTAATTGTAGTTCGGCGCTTTGATGCTGTTATCCCACACATTATGCTTGTTGACCCACACACCTGTAAGCACACTGTTATAACCTACTGCAGAAATAGTGGGCGTTTGTGAGTAACCGCCTTTTTCGCCACCTACTTTTGTTTTTGCATATCCGCCTACTTTTGCGATAGCTTCCAGGTTAGGCAGCTTTAATTTTTCAATCACATCAGACGGAATACCGTCGACGATAACAAATACGGCTTTTTTAACCTTACCCTGCGGGAAACCATGCGGCGAAAGGAGAACAGTTAGTAGAATAACGCTGGTTGTTTTCATGAAAATATTCTTAAACCTGTGCTGTGTAGTGCGTGCAAATTTATTTAAAGGGTTATCGTTCATGTGGATAATATTTATTGGTTACGGAGCCGTCATGGTATAATTCTAGAATGTCGAAACCAGGAGGCCGGTCCGTTTTAATAAGTCTCTTCTGTTCATATTGTGAAGCCGGCGGATTTAAGTAACTGGAAGCGGATAGTGCTCCCGGTTATACTTTTACAAATGCCCAAACTAACGGTTATTGCCAGCCGAAAATTTGGCGCAGTTTCGAATTTAATACAGCCTGGTTATAAGGAACGGGCCGGTAATAGTATTTAGGTTCGATAAATTGTCGTGGCTTATTATCGGTAACAATGGCACCACTCGTGCAGTTTTTTAGATATATGGTAACATTTTCCCCAAAGCAGCCTACCTTATAATAAAATATTCCTGCTGACGGGTTGGGTGCAGGAAGTGGGGTGTTCTTATCGATCAACCCAATATCAGGAACACCGTCGCCAGTAAGATCATACGTTCCAAGTCCGGGGAAATACATTCCTTCAGGAATACTTTCCAGCGCCTTGCCAGCCTGCCACCTCATAAGGTCATCGAAGCGGTAACCTTCGGCGGCAAATTCTACTCTCTTTTCCCGGCGGATCTCTAAAATAATTCCTTTATTGGCACCTGAAACATTGGGGTATTTTGCAGCAAGAACCGGATCCGGATTAGCATTTATCGTGATGTTCATTGGTGGCAGGCCCGCACGGCTTCGTAATAAATTAACCGATTTGTCGAGATCAGGCTGTGTTAATGTTCCCAGTTCTGCCAAAGCTTCTGCATAAGTCAATAAGGCTTCCGCATAACGGTAAGAAGGAAAATCAACGTTATTAACAACTTTCGTGTCCGTTGAGTTAATGTACCCTTTGAGTTGATGGTAGCCGGTAAAATTCTTGTTGAACCTGAGAACGTAAGGAATAGTGGCAGGTGCTACACTTATTCCCGGGCTGAACAAGGCTTGCGAAAGTCTCGGGTCACGATTTTTGAATTCCTGTACATAGCCGAATGCCTGGTAGCCGGGCTGGTCGGTGAAACGACTGCCGTCTTTCATCAGGTAAGTCTGAACCAGATCACGGGATGGAGACTGTTCATAGTTGAAGATTACGCTATTATTACCGCCGTTTCGGCCCAGATCCTGATCATACATGTTGGAGAGAATCACTTCTTTATTACCCGCCAAACTTGCGCTGTTAAATAAAGTGGCATAATCCGTGGCGGGGTTCCCGGTGTTAAGAATGTTGAATTTGCCGGAAGTGATTATTTCCTTCGACACCTCCGCTGCCTTTTGCAGGAAAGCATTGGCAGTTGTTGCCAGGTTTAATTCAGGATGATAACGGCGAAAGGTTCCTTCGTACAAGGCAATGCGGGCATACACCAGCTTGACTACCCATTTTCCCGGAGTACCGGTTGATACAGTTTCCCGCACATTTGAGGAAGCAAATTCGAGATCGGCCATGATGCTATCGATAACCAGTTTTCTAGGATCTTGCGTCTTGTATAAATCTGTTGTATCACTGGGGTTAAGGGCAGTGGAGTACCAGGGCACGTCTGAAAATCTTTTCACTTTGTCGATATAAAATTCTGCGCGATAATACCTGGCAAGTCCTGCATAATGGTTCTTCACTTCCTGTGATACCTCCGCCCTGCTGTAATTTTGCAGGAAATAATTAATGTTCCTTAACCTCGTCCAGGTCCATCCGGTTGTGATAGTTTGGGAAGTAGGCGTGCCGGTCATCATTGCAATAACTTCCTGCACCCCGGTAGTGGCCTTATCATCTGTGTTCTGGTCACTTACGTAATTACCCCTTCCCGGCAAAGAAATCAATCCGTCAATGTAGATGGATAGATCGTTCTCCGATTTAAAAAACAAATCAGGCGGAACGGATGTTTGCGGGAAACGGTCCATAAAAGTTTTCTTACAGGATACGGCTCCGAAAAGCAATACACTAAGAATAAGAAAAATATTTTTTTTCATCTCGTTCATTTTTTGTTATAATTCTTTTTTGCTCGATAACATCACCACGGATGGATTCGTTTGTTGGTAGCCGTTAAAATTCAACATTCAGTCCTACAGCATACTTACGTTGGAAAGGGTAAGCCCATCCATATCCGTCAGTAACGGCTTCAGGGTCGAAATACTGTTTGATCTCTGAAATTTCAAACAGGTTTTCACCTGTTACAAAAAGCCGGAAGCGGCTTATCTTAAATCGCCGGGTAAGTGCTGAAGGCAGCGTATACCCGATGGTGATATTCTTTAATCTGAGATAAGCAGCATTCAACATGTATTTTGTTTGGGGAATATCCAGTCCGGAGCCATAGTTGTTGTCGGCAAGCCATGATTGTAATACAGGGAAATAAGCATTTGTATTGGCATCAGCCAGGCCGGCGGCTATGAACGAGCTGGAATGCTGCGCTCTTTCGGCTGCGGTTTCTGAAGTTGCACGGTAGTAGTCCAGGTTCCATGGATAAATTCCTGCATAAGGCTGCTGGTAAGGTCCCCAGAAAAGATAGTGGTGAGGATAGAAATCTTTTTTGCCTACTCCCTGTAAAAATGCAGAGAAATCAAAATTTTTCCAATCCATGTCCAGGTTTATCCCGTAACGGAATCGTGTACTGTTATCACCAATGATCTTGAGATCACCAGGATTTGTCTGGGTATTTCCCAATGTGATGGCGTTGTCTTTATTCTGATCTTTGTATTTCGGCCATCCCGGTACGATTGTTAAGGCACCCCAGGGTATAATGGTCGACTGGTTTAGTTTACCGATCTCGTCCTTGTTTTGGAAAACACCATCATTCTCCAGTCCCCAGATCTCCCCGACGTACTGACCAACCCTGTAATTGTTCAGGAGCAGGAGGTCGTTTTTATAACGCGTGATCTTGCTGCGCGAGTCGGAGAGGGTAAACCTGCCCGAGAAATTGAATGGCTTTGATCCCACATTAAAATGATCGCGGTAACCCAGCGACAATTCAAAACCGGTAGTGGACAGGTCCGCAACATTTTGTGTTGGTGCAGTAGTGCCAAGCACCCCTGGTAATTCAGAAACGGGGCCGAGCATTCCTATAGTTTTGCGGACGAAATAATCAAAACCAAGCTGTATTTTACTATTCACCAACGCGATATCGGTTCCGACATTGAAAGTGGTTACCCGCTCCCAGGTGTACGTTTGAGGATCTACCCGCAAAGAAGGAGCACCGGTAATTACAGTAGGGAAAGTGTTGTTGATAATGTAGCTGCTTCTTCCGGTAGGCAGCGTTTGTACATACCCGAAATCACTCACGCTTTGATTGCCCAGGTCGCCGTATGATGCGCGGAACTTGAGTGAAGGCACTGCTTTGTTCATAAACTTCAAAAACGGTTCTTCACTCGCTATCCATGCTCCGGAAACCGAAGGGAAAAATCCCCACCTCCGTTCCTTCGGGAACCTTGATGATCCATCCCTGCGACCATTTGCTTCAAGAATATACCGGCCCTTATAAGTATAATTAAAACGCCCGAAGAAGCTGCGGAGTGCATAAGTGGTATAATCCGCTGTAACGTTTGCTGATCCGCTTGCTAATGATATATAAGGAAGTGAAGAAGAAATGAGCACATCCCTGCTGACTTCTTCATAAGACCAGACATATTCTTCCTGGTTAAAGCCGGCCATTAGTTTAAATTCGTGGTTGTCACCCAGGCGTTTGGTATAGTTTCCATATAGATCATACACATCCTGCTTAACATTACCGTTCCTGATATTAACAGAGCCGTTGCCGCCTTCTTCCCGTATATCCGTTGGGCCGTAGCCGATTTTATATTTTTGATAATCTGTATTGTACTTCCACAATTCACGCTTGAAGCTCATGCTGCCCGTAAAGACCAGGTCGTTGTTTAAAAAACTGGCAACGCCGCGGAGGATGTCCTGAAAACCAAACCGGTTTTGATCATTGCGACCACCGTTGGTAAGTCGTGCCCCTAATCTTCCTGCGGCGGTATTTGCCCAGGTACCATCAGGATTTTTTGCAACCTGCGTTGGTTGCAGGTAATATATATCGGTAATGGCATTGGAAGGAGCAGCAGTGAGGGTCTGATAGATGTTAAGGTTGTTATCGATTTTCAAACCATTCAAAGGGGTGAAATTAACACGTGCTCTTAATCCATACCGCTTCCAGTCATCCTGTGAAAGTTTATTCAGTCCATTTTCTTTTGTGTAGTCAGTAGAAATTAAATAACCAAATGGTTTTCCTTTTCCGATCTCGGAACCGCCACTGAAAGACACGCTATGGTTTTGTGAAGTGCTTGTTTTATTAAAGAAATAGTCATTCCAGTTATTATTTCCCATGTAGATCCATTTATTTGGATCTGCCGGATCAGTGCGCGTGTCTTCCACTGCAGGATTCTCGGAGCGGTCTTTGGCCCATTTGTATTGATAGTCGGAATACTGCACATAATGCCAGGGTGTATTGGCTGTTGATGTTTCCAGTACCCTTGAGTAGATATACGGGTCCGTTACCATCTCCGGCAGCACTGTCGGGCGCGACGAGGAGAAATAGTTATTATACATAATCCGCTGCTTTCCACCGCTGGTTCCCTGTCTTGTTGTAATCAACACCACACCGAAAGCAGCACGTGCTCCATAGATCGCTGCAGAGGCTGCGTCGCGCAGGACGGTTACCGAAGCAATATCTGTAGGATTGAGCCGCAGGATATCGTCTGTAGCTCCGGCTATACCATCAATAACGATCAGCGGCGAAGCGCCCCCGCCGGAAAGTGTGGTGATACCTCTCACATTTATCGCCGGTGTAGAACCAGGCCTGCCACCAGAAAAGGTAATGTTTAATCCCGGGCTAAGTCCCTGCAAACCCTGGAAGATATTGGCAATCGGTCGTTTGGCGAGCTCTTTTCCCGCAATCTGGTCAACAGCACCAGTAACATTTATTTTCTTTTGCATACCATACCCAACCACCACTACTTCATCCATTGAATGGTCAGCGGCTAGCAGGGTCAGGGTAAGTGTTGTTCTGCCGTCAAGCGTAATTTCCTGTGTTTGATAACCAACAGATGTTAGCACAAGAACGGCCTTTTCAGGAACAGTCAGTTCAAATTGACCTTTCTCATCTGTGGTGGTCCCAACATTGGAATTCTTAACCTGGATGCTGACGGCAGATAAACCTTCCCCCAGACTGTTAGTTATCTTTCCCAAGACTTTAATGTCAGCTAAACTCTGCCCGGAACTTAAAATAGTTACATAGCATAAAACAAGAACCAGGCTGGTTCGCAGGCTCCATGCACGAAAAATTTTCTGTGAAAAGTGCAGCATAATTTCGGTGTTTAAAGGGATGATTGAGGAATATTTTTGCGTCAGCAAAATCTCTTTCTCATAGTGATAATTTAAGTTAGGCAAACTATTTTAAAGTAGATTAATCGCACATTGCATTTTTTAACATATTATAAACCATAATAAGTTGTATAGGTGATATGCAATGGTTGGGATTTATAGGTGTGAGGTATATGGCCAGCATAGTGAGCTCTCTAGGGTCCCTCCTTTTAAAGGCTTTAGTTAGGACACATCCTTTTATAACCCATAACATGTTTACATAAAGCCTAAAAAGCATGGCAACTAAAAAGATGTGTAATGAGAACAGATGCCGTCTTGTTAAGCGTCTTAATAGAAAGCTGTTTGGCTTTATTCAGGCTTCCTGTAAAAATCAGCTTTCTCAGGTTTAAGCGGTTCAGTTCCGATAATGATGTCAGCCGCCTTTTCTGCGATCATCATAATGGGCGCATACAGGTTACCGTTTGTGACATACGGCATTACACTTCCATCTACTACTCTTAAACCGTCCAGGCCATGCACCCGCAAGGTGAGTGGATCTACGACAGACATGTTATCCGTACCCATGCGACAAGTGCAGGATGGATGCAAGGCAGTCTCTGCATCACGGCTTACCCAATCCAGTACTTGCTCATCGGTATCAACGGCAGGTCCGGGTGAAATTTCCCCGCCATTAAATTCATCCATTGCTGGCTGATTGAGAATTTTTCGCGCACAACGGATTGCCTCTACCCACTCCTTCCGATCCTGGTTGGTAGAAAGATAATTAAACCGGATGGCTGGTTTTTCGGTTGGATCCGATGACTTGATCAGTACAGATCCACGGGCATCAGAATTCATTGGGCCGACATGTACCTGGTAGCCATGACCACCTGATGGAGAACTGCCATCATATCGTATGGCCACAGGCAAAAAATGAAACTGAAGGTTTGGGTAAGCAACCGTTTCGTTACTTCTGATAAATGCTCCCCCCTCAAAGTGATTGGTAGCCGCGGGTCCTTTATGAGATAACATCCACCGGAGGCCTACGAAGGGTTTGTTATACCATTTCAATGCCGGCGCCACGCTTACCGGTTTTTTGCAGGCAAATTGAACATATACCTCCAAATGATCCTGTAAATTCTGTCCTACACCAGGAAGGTCATGTAACACCTCAACCCCTGCCGACTTTAAACTTTCCGGGTTTCCTATTCCTGACAGTTGGAGCACCTGGGGAGAATGAATGGCACCTCCACAGCAAATAATCTCACCTGCTGTAATCCTCTGCAAACTGTTCCCTTTCAAAAATTCCACTCCAACTGCGCGCTTGCCCGAGAAAAGAATTTTAGTTGTAAGGGCACCACAGATCACTTCAAGATTTTTTCGTTTTCCCAAGACAGGATGCAGATATGCCGTTGAAGCAGACCATCGCTTCCCGTTTTTAATGTTGCGGTCAAACATTCCAAAGCCTTCCTGTTGAAATCCATTAACATCGTCTGTCAGCGGATAACCTGCCTGTTTGCCCGCATTAAAAAATGCTTTAAACAGGGGATTGGTTGCAGGACCGGTCTCAAGATACAGGGGACCGTTACCACCACGCAGGAAGTTTGCTCCCGCGGTTCTGTTTTCAGACTTTTTAAAATAGGGAAGGCAGTGAGAATAATCCCATGTTTCCATTCCCGGCTCCTTTGCCCACTTTTCATAGTCCAGTGGATTGCCACGAATAAATATCATCCCGTTAATAGAACTTGAACCACCCAGGATTTTTCCGCGGGCATGATACACACGCCGGTTGTTCATGAATGGCTCAGGCTCCGATTGATATTGCCAATCATAAAATTTACTACCAATTGGATAGGTAAGCGCAGCGGGCATATGAATAAAAATATCCCACCAGGCATCTCTTCTTCCGGCTTCAATCACCAACACTTTATGGTTCGGATTTTCACTCAGCCGGTTCGCCAGCACACAGCCGGCAGAACCGCCGCCAATGATGATTGTGTCAAAAATTTTATCCATTTAAAATTTTATCTTTTTCAATAAGGAGATTCCACATTTCCCAGTTCTACATACACACTTTTTAGCTGGGTATACTGCTGAATGGCAGCGAGACTATTCTCCCGGCCCAGTCCTGATTGTTTATACCCACCAAAAGGAAGTTCAATAGGGGTGATGTTATAATTATTAATCCAGCATGTACCTGCCTGTAATTGATGAATTACCCGGTGTCCGCGATTTATGTCATTCGTAAATACACCTGCCGCTAGTCCGTAGGCGGTGTTATTGGCCCTTTCGATTACCTCTTCTTCGGAATCGAAGCAGAGTATAGACAGCACCGGACCAAAAATCTCTTCTTTGCAAATTTCCATGGAATCATCACAATCGGTAAAAATTGCAGGAGTCAGGAAATTGCCGGCAGTAAGATCCCGTCCTTTGAAATCTTTTTCAGGCCTGAAACCGCCTGTCAATAATGTTGCACCTGCAGCTTTTCCCGATTCCATAAACCGGATTATTTTTTCCATGTGCGAGGTACTGATCAATGCGCCCATCTGGGTATCCGGATCTGACGGGTCTCCGACCCTGATTTTTTCAGTTCGGTCCTTTAACTGTTTTAAAAAAGAATCGAAAATTTTACGGTGTACAAACACCCGCGCACCATTGGAGCAGACTTCACCCTGGGTATAAAAGTTTGCCAGCAATGCTGCCGATACAGCATTATTTATAACTGCGTCTTCAAAAATAATCAGGGGCGATTTTCCACCAAGTTCAAGTGTTACCCTTTTCAGTTGGGATGCGGCACCGGTTAAAATTTTTTTACCCGTTGAAACAGAACCTGTCAGGGAGATTTTTGCAATTCGCGGATGATCCACTAACATGGCACCAACCCTGCCATCACCCTGAACTACATTAAACAAACCAGGCGGGGCCCCGGCTTCTATGAATGCAGCAGCCAATTCAAGAGCGGTTGCCGGCGTGAGTTCCGATGGTTTAAAGATCATTGAATTGCCGCAGGCCAGGGCCGGTGCTGCTTTCCATGCAGCAATCTGAAGCGGGT
>CAXTDO010000136.1:0-10101 GCA_964242315.1 uncultured Flavihumibacter sp. | reverse complement strand
TTTATAAATTGTGCAAAGTTTTCAAGACTTGACAGAGGATGGAGTTTAAATTCCTGACCCGTAATTTCTTTCACGTCAGCCCATATCATATTGGGACTGATCTGGAAACTTGCAATCTGTAAATCTCTTGGTGCGTTGTCATCCAAAGCCACTTCGGCTGTAAAGGCGGCGGTGTCATCCATGGTAGTGAAATCTAATTTCCAGTCTGCTTTTTCACCCCAGTAAGCAATGCTCTTGTCTTTTAAGTTTAAAACCGGTGTATTATATTTTAGTATGTCGGCAAAAGCACCATTGAAAACAGAAGTTGCTTTTATTGAAGTACTATCAAGATACGCTTTAAATTCTCTTCTTAAATCAAAATTCCTGTTTTCGCCCTGCACCAGATCATTGTAATCCGTGCAATAGTCGGAAGAAATAAATCTTGGGACGCCTGCTTTTATGGCACCATCCAAAATTCTTTTTTGTAAATCTACAATTACATCGCCCAAACCTGCCAGTGCCGAAACTACGCAATCTATACCTGTACATGCTTTCGCAATGTCATCAATGCTGTTTACATCTACTTCAAAAATCTTAACACCCATTTTTGTAAGAGCTTCCATTTTTTCAGGGTCGGTAGCAGTTCGAACGATGGCGCTTACTGCCGCACCTCTCTTTACTAGTTCCCTGCAAATTCTATTTCCTAAATTACCTGTAGCACCGGCTACCAAAATTGCTTTTTTCATTTCTTAGTTTTTTAATAATGTTTAATATATCTACTTTGCCAGGAAGCTTATAACGGCATCAAGCACCTGTTCCGGTTGTTCCTCGTACAGGTAATGCCCGCTATCTAAAATCCCTATTATGTTTACATCTTTTGCTACGTAAGGCAATCCCATCTTCATGTAGTTATAACTGATATAGCTACCGATTCCTAATACAGGCATGGTAAGTTGCTGATAGGTTTTTGCATCTTCGATATCCTGCGTAAAGGTTTGATACCAGGCATTAGAAGCCCTGATACTCTCTGTTTCATTGTAAACAGAAGCATAAACTTCTCTTTCTAACGAAGTCATTTTACTATCGTCAATCATCACGTAGTGAAAGAGCCAATCCTGCAGGTAGTGAAAACGCCCTTCTAATATTTTTTCCGGCAGCCCTTTTACCTGGTTAAATCCCATCCACCAGGCGTAGGGCATATTGGTATCCATTTTTTCTGTAAACGTTCCCGCGGCTGGCATCAACGGCGCCTGCATCATTCCTTCACTCGGGTGTGAACCATCCAAAACAATCAGCTTTTCCGTGAATCGGGGATAATTAAAAGCGAAACTCATGGCTACCATGCCGCCTATATCATGACCGATGATATGAACTTTGGTTAATCCAAGATGCTGTATAAGTTGCAAAACATCCGTTGCCATTGTTTTCTTATCGTAGCCCGATTCCGGTTTTTCCGAACTGCCCATACCTCTTATGTCAACTATTATCACTCTGTATGCTTTTGCAAGTTCCATGGCAACAGGATGATAAGAATACCAGGTTTGCGGCCATCCGGGCAAACAAATTAAAGGCATACCGCTTCCGCCTTCCACGTAATGTAATTGTATCCCATTAACGGTTACATAATGATTGGTAAATCCAGGGAGATCTTTGATTAGTTCATCGTCAGAACACTTATTCTGAGAGATTGTTGTGTTCTCGTTCGTTTGAGTCATTATTTTATTTTTAATGACTCAAAGGTAGTAGGCTATTAAAGGGCTAAAACTACCAACTGGTAGATAATGAATATTACCGGATGTTTTTCCTGATCCGGCTTAATGCATTTGGTGTAATACCAAGAACGGCAGCTAGCTGTTTTACAGGAATCTTTTTTATGAACTCAGGATTGTTCATAAGTTGAAGGTACCGGTCCTCGGCTGATAAGGTTTGGAAATTTAAAATCTGGTCAATCATTCTCACTAACATCGCCTCCCATACTTTTCTGCCAAACTCTTCCCACACAGCTATATGACCGTATAAAAAGTCCATGTCTTTTTTATCGATCACAACCAGTTTCGTGTCTTCTACAGCTTCAATATTAAACCGGGACGGCTTTTGCGGATTAAGGCTTGAAATCTCGGTGAAAAATTCATTTTTAAATGTCACCCAGGTTGTATTTTCCTGGTCATTCGCTTCATAAAAAAAACGAACACCACCCGACACAATGAAAAAATACTGATTTGCAATTTGACCTTTCTTCAGAATCAGTTTCCCTTTGGGGATTTGTCTTTCAGTGCATTTGGAAAGTACGAGTTTCAAATCAAAATCGTCTATCCAGATGATGGTTTTTATGAATGTAATAAATTCTTTCATTGTAATAGTCACAAGTCGCTTCGTTGACTTTAGTGAAACTGGCTATTCTGCCATTACCGCTAACGAACAAGTATTGCCGGTGATGAGGTATTTGAAAAACGTCAGCCGACAACTGAAGCCCAAAATTTTTTAAAAATCAAAGTTATGAACTAAAGCTAAGAACGTTCTGCACCAATAACGTTAAACCCCACATTAGCGGCAGTGTTTTAAATTGTAACCACCAACCGCCTTCCGTTCGGTGCTTCCATTTCCCACAATTTTTCTATGTCAGCTAAACTTACGATTTCGGTGTCAACTTTTAGTTTGTTGTCGGCAGCAAGTTGAAACATTTCGGAAAGGATGTCAGAAAATAATTGTTTCATTTCATTTCTTGTCCAACTGCCCAAACCGGAACCTGATAAATGAAGGTCAACACTTCTCAGATTTTCGGCCGACAACTGAATTTTGTCGCCTGTTACAGAGCCAATTGAAACAAATCTTGTCTTGTGTGTGAAACTGCCATTTCCTTTTAAAGATGCAAGAATAAGTTCTGCGGTGTGTCCCCACAGATAATCAATAACAATGTCAATAGGTGTGGTATTGTGTATTACCTTGAGTTGTGCAATAAAATGTTCGTCATCCTGATCAGTAGAAATTATTTCGTCCGCGCCTAATGCTAATAAACTTTTGAGCGTTTCTTTATTTCTACCTGTAACAATTATTTTTTTTGCTCCATAATGCTTTGCAATTTGAACGGCAATTTTGCCTGTAAAGCCTGTTGCTCCATTTATTAAAACAGTCTGGCCAGGTTGCATAGTTGCTCTGAAACGAAGCGCCATTGCCGAACCTGCTACTGCGTTGGGTAAAGCAGCAGCAACAGCATCATCGATACCTTCGGGTAACTTTACCATTTTGCTTTTCTCAATCACTGCTTTCTCGGCAATCATTCCGCTAACACCCAACGCAAAAACTCTTGTGCCATCTTCAAGCAAACCAACTCCATCGCCACCAATTACCGTTGCGTTTTGTTTGTTGTCTGTGGAAGAGTAATGTTTTCCGCTGGATCTTCCTTTGTCAAAATGTTTGATGGCTGCTGCTTTTACAGAAATCAAAATTTCGTTTTCATTATTTACAACGGGTTCCGGAAATTCGGCGCATTGTGGCATTTCGCCTCTTTGATATATTACTGCTGCTTTCATAATTTATGTTTTTTACAATGCAAAACTACAAAGCGACAATGCCCTCAGGCGATAACATTTGTTATTAAATAAGGTAGTGTCGTGTGAATAGGTATTAGCTATCAGCCGTCAGGTTTCAGCAGATCAAAACATGATAAGCTTTCTTCTTGATAGCTGATACCTATTCACACGACACTTGTTTAAGGTTTTTTCTTCGTGAGTTTACTTTTTATCCGGCTTAAATGAACGGTAGTAACACCTAAATAAGAAGCAATGTAATGTTGGGGAATGCGTTGAACTATTTGTGGTTTTTCGTTTAGCAAATTGAGATAGCGTTGCGTAGGGGTATCTTTTATAAACGAAAAGAAGTGCTTCATATAGTCGAAAGTGCGGTCAAATATGGCATTGATAAACTTATCTCTTAATTCAGGAATGTTTTTTATCTCCTCAATTATTCTATCCATATCATTTTTGTGTATGTACCATAAAACAGATGGTTCAATTGTTTCAATAAAAACCGGGGTTGGAAATTTCTTAATAAAACTTTCAATAGAAGCTACGGTGCTGTTTTCAAAAAAGAACTGGAATGTTACGTCTTTGCCGTTGTTGTTAAACCATACACGAACACATCCTTTTTCAATCAGAAACAGTTTTTTTGAAATTTCACCTTCTTTTAAAAGCCTGGTTTTTGCAGGAACCCGAATTTGTTTGAAGCAACTGATATAGTCATTCCAATGTTTTTCGTCAAGCGGAAATTTATTTTTAAACTGATCAAACATTGGTTGTTGTCATTGTGAATGCGGGTTTATACAATTATCACTACTTTATAATAGCTATTTTAACAATTGAAGCTTGAAGCCCGGCGCCTGGCTTGTAAATTATCTGCTGTCAATGATAAACACATCAGATCCTCAGAAACTACTTCAATTTCTCTGTAAAAAAATCAATAGTACGTTTCCAGGCTAGTTCTGCTGCTGCTTTATCGTAACGGGGTGTTGTATCGTTATGAAAGCCGTGGTTTACATTTGGATATATATAAGCGGTGTATTCCTTGTGTTGCTGTTTCAAAGCGGTTTCATAGGCGGGCCAACCGTCGTTCACACGGGTATCCAGCGCTGCATAATGTATGAGAAGCGGAGCTTTTATTTTAGGAACATCTTCGGTAGGCGGCTGGCCTCCATAAAAGGGTACTGATGCCGACAAGCCCGGAATACGCACCGCCATCAAATTAGCTATGCCTCCACCAAAGCAAAAACCTACCACGCCAACTTTGCCATTACAATCTTTGTGATTTTTCAGGTAGTCGTATGCAGCTATAAAATCTTCCAACATTTCATCTTTGTTGCGTTTGCTTTGCATGTCACGGCCCTGGTCGTCGTTACCAGGATAACCGCCTAACGGAGTTAAAGCATCAGGAGCAATTGAAATAAATCCTGCCAGGGCAGCTCTTCGTGCAACATCTTCTATGTATGGATTTAAACCCCGGTTTTCATGCACCACTACAATACCACCCAGTTTCTTTTTGGCATCCGCAGGCATCGATAGCAAAGCTTTGATTGATCCGCCACCTTTTGCTGAGTTGTAATTAATGTATTCCGATTTCAATCGTGGATCATCTGCTTTAATCTGGATGGCGCCCTGGTAATCGGGCATTAGAAAACTCATAAGGGATGCCACCGTAAGGCCGCCCACTGCATAGGCTGATAGCCTTTGCATAAAGTCGCGCCTGTTGACACCGTTGTGCACATACTCGTCATAAAGGTCAAACACTTCCTGTTTGATGTCAGCTTTTTTTATTTCTTCCATGATGGGTTGTTTTTATTTAACCTAAAATTAGGTGATTCAAGGTATAAAAGGTTTCGTTCAATAGCTTTTAACAGCTTACAAAATTATTTTCAGGAAAGCATTGATCTTAATATATTTATCGTTCGTTCCACATTCCTTACAGCACTTCTTTTTTAACCACTGATAACCGCTGTTTATATGAAAAAATTTTTGCCTGCAGCTTCATGCGTTTGTGTATTACTTCTTTCTTCTCAATTTATCTTTAATGCAAATGGCCAGAACAACCGCCTGAAAGCAATTCCTTCAGACAGTTCTTTAATAGCGCTGGCTAATAAATATGTTCATACACCCGTTAAAAAAGTTATAACACCTGATGGCGATGTTTTCTTACAAAGGGATATGACCGAATACCTCAAGGCAACCGTAAATAAGGCGCCTGAAGTACTACTGCCTGAGCAGGATTATGGCCACGAACATAATGATGCTTTGTTACGCACCTTCTTAAACAGGGCTCACCCAGATGTAGCTACCATAAATAAATATTTCAAAGGGGCAGCAAGCGAATTTAAGGTGCCGGAAAGTTTACTGAAAGCATCGGGCCAGGTGCAAAGCAACTGGGCGCAGGTATCTGAATCCATATATGGCTCCTGGGGAATAATGGGTCTTATCGAAAACGGGTATGTACAACAAATTACCAAGGCTGCTTCATTGCTGCATGTAACGCCTGAAGCCATAAAAAACGACGCAAAGACTAACATCAGGGCAGCGGCTGCTTTACTGTCTTATTATCAAAAAAATAAACCTCCGGCTGTTGAGATAGAAAACTGGTTCGAGTCTGCAAAATCATTGACAGGCTTAAGGGATTCGGTAATGAGAAATGAGCTGGCCTTACGCATATTTGATGTAATGAAGAAAGGTAGTAAAACGGTGACACTCTGGGGCGAAATTATATCAATAGATCCTGTAAACGTATCACTGCCTAAATCTTATACAGAGCCTGATGCAGGAAGCAGTGTAACAACACGCACTACAGGAGTTGACTATCCCAACGCCATTCCTAATTTTACTTCCTGCAACTTCGGTAACAGGCCGTCCGGCAGCGTAATCAGATACTACTTTGTTCACTATGTTGCCACCGGTACTTATCAGGGTGCTATCAGTTGGTTTAAGGATTGCTCGTCGCAAGTCAGCGCTCACTATGTAATTCGAAATAATGATGGTGAAATAAGCCAGGTAGTAGCAGAAAACGACCGCGCATGGTCGCAAGGGGTAACCTCTTATAACGACATGGGAATAGGTGTAGAGCATGAAGTGCTTGCTACCAATTTATCTATGTGGGAAAGTGAACCTATGCTGGTGGCAGCAGCCAATTTATGCGTAAATGTCTGCAACAGGCGGGCCATACCAAAAGTACGCAGGGTAACCAATGGCGATGCCGGCATTTACGGTCATAGCGATGTAAGAGCAACGGATTGCCCTAATCTTACTCCTGCCCGCTGGACTAATTTTTTAACCCGGTTAAATTCGGTAAGCGTGGCCCCACCCACTTTGTATAGCATAGAGAATACGGGGAACGGAACCCGCCTGACAGCCACCTGGAGAGCGAACCTGGAACCAACTCTTGCAGGCTACCGTTTGTATTATGCCAACAGTGACGCGCTTACCGGCTGGTCGCTTGCAGCCGATGAAAATACGCTTACTTCGGCAACGACTTCTGTTACCCTTGATGCTACGCAATTTTTGGTGCCACCATCCGGCGATGTGTATCATTTTAAGTTAACGGCTGTAGTAACCGATGGTAACACTGTGGTAGAGAGTAGTGCCAGTGATATATACTCAAGGTCTTCCAATACAAGCGGGCCGAAACTGTTGATAGTAGATGGCTTTGACAGAACATCGGGATCTTACACAAACTCCACCCATGCTTTCGTTACCAGCTACTTTAAATCGTTGCGTAACAAGGCTTCTTTACAAATTAGCAGTGTGGCAAATGAGAAAGTGGAGGATGGTACTTTTTCATTGAACAATTATAATATCGTGGTATGGTTTGTAGGTGATGAATCCAGTGCGAATGTTGTTTTCTCAACCAGTGAAAAAGCGGCTATTACCGGCCTCCTTAACAGTGGCGGTAAGTTAATTGTTTCAGGTTCGGAGATCGCCTATAACATCGGCAGGTCTGCATCATCTACTTATGATGCAGCGTTTATGAACAATTATCTTAAATCCACTTATGTTGCCGATGGCGCCGTTACTTACACTCCTGCCACGGGTATAGCTGGAACACCCTTCGAGGGACTGAATATTCCTTTTGGAATAACTTACGTCGAAGATTTCCCCGATGCCATATCTCCCATAAACGGTTCGATCAGCATATTAAATTACAACGTGCTTCCAAATAAAGCGGGTGTAGCTTACAAAGGAACTTTTGGTGCCGGTACTGCGCCCGGCGCGTTGATATATCTTTCTTTTACTTTAGAAACTGCGGCAGATACGTCCATCACTGCTTTTATGGGTAAGGCCCTTGCTTATTTTGAAATACCAGTACTTACCGTGCCTACCGCCAATGAAGATGCAGCTACTACGCAAACAGGCGCTGCAAAGCGGATGAATGTGCTTGCCAATGACTATGATAACGGAGTTGCTATAAATCCGGCTACACTTGCTATTGTAAGTAACCCTGCCAATGGTACGGTATCAACGGATACCAGTGGCAATGTTATCTATACTGCTAACGGTGGTTTTACCGGTAATGATTTGTATCAATATAGGGTACAGAATGTCAACGGGCAGTTTTCCAACAATGCAACGGTGTCTATTACAGTAGTGGCTGCGGATGTCTGTAACCCCGAATCGCCTGAAGTAGATGACCTGTTTCCAAAGCGTGATCTGAGGGGAGCATGGGTATCCACCGTCTCTAATATCGACTGGCCATCATCCCGTACACTAACCACCAGTCAGCAACAGGCCGAATTACTTAAAATACTGGATACGCTTTCCAATACAGGTATCAATACGGTATACCTGCAGGTAAGACCCGAATCTGATGCCTTATATCAATCTTCAATTGATCCATGGTCGTACTGGCTTACCAATTCGCAGGGCAGGGCGCCCAGTCCGTTATGGGATCCGCTGGCATTTGCCATCACCGCCGCGCACGCACGGGGCATGCAGTTACATGCCTGGCTTAATCCGTATCGTGCCAAACAAAGTACACCGGTATTGGCCCCCAACCATGTAGCTGTATTGCATCCCGACTGGACTTTTGTTTCCGGTTCCCTGACCATGCTTAACCCGGGCCTGCCGCAGGTAAGAACATATCTTACCCGGATAATAGCAGATATCGCTACGAGGTACGATATAGATGGCATTCATTTCGATGATTACTTTTATCCTGCTGCAGGTATAACCGGGCAGGATAGCATTACTTTTATTCAAAATAATCCTGCAGGCATTGCCAGTATAGAAGACTGGAGAAGAAACAATGTAAACCTTTTGATCGCTAACGTATACGACACTTTAAGTGTAATTAATGCAGCCGGTAACCGCAACATTCTTTTCGGCGTGAGCCCCTTTGGTATATGGAAGAGCGGCACACCCGCAGGTATTGTTGGCACTTCATCTTACAGCGCCCTGTATTGCGATCCGATAGCCTGGTTGCAGGCGGGTAAAGTAGATTACATAGCTCCACAGCTTTACTGGAAGATTACCGGCGCGCAGGATTATAACGCGTTGTCGAAATGGTGGAACGACCAGGGCATCATCTACAACCGTCACGTTTATCCCGGATTAGCGCTTTATAAAATGGTTGATGCCAATAACTGGACTGTTGCTGAAATTGAGAACCAGATACATCTCAACCGCGACCAAAGCCATGAGCAGGTTAAAGGCCAGATACTGTTCAGCACACAACATATCATAACTAATGCTAAAGGCATCAGAACTTCACTGCAAACCAACCAGTTCCGGTATAAGTCTTATACACCTGCCATGCTATGGAAAGATGCGGTTTGTCCTAACGTTCCGCTAAATGTCAGGAGAGACGATGATACACTCAGGTGGGAAACCCCTGCGCCGGCAACAGATGGCGACTTGCCAAAAAAATATGTTGTCTATCGGTTTGCAGATATGGCCGAAGCAGCCGGCCATATTAATGATGGCCAAAAGGTGTACGGTATTGTATCTGATAACAAGATAAATCTGCCTGCCGGAAATGTATCGGACTATTTTATGGTGACTTCGCTCGACAAAAATAACAATGAAAGCCAGGGAGGCGTTATAGTGGTATTGCCGGTAACAGGCCTTACTGTGGATTTAAAGCTATCAGGTAATGTTGTTACCGTCAACTGGTCTACCCTCACTGAAATCAACACCCGAAACTTCGAAGTGGAAAGAAGTACCGATGGCCTGAATTTTAAATATGTGGCTGCGGTAGGAGCCGCAGGAACGAGCACTGGCAGGAGTGCTTACAACCTGCAGGATTTGCTGCCAGCAGCAGGTACTTATTATTATCGTGTTAAATGCATTGACAAGGATGGAAGCAGCAGTTATTCCACCGTAAAAAGTATAGCGTACCGTTATGCCGGCGATGAGATAATATTGGGTCCTAATCCTTTTAAATCCGGAATAAATATCACCAACCTGCACCAGGTGAAAAGGCTGGATATTATAGATATAACGGGCAGAACAGTGATCAGTAAAATGCTGAATAACCAGGCAAGCACCCGGCTAGAAGCACCCCAATTGCTAGCCCGATTCTGTCACGTGAAGGTGACAGGGACGAGTGGTGAATATGTTGTTATAGAGCTTTTGTAGTGGTGGGGGATGTAGT
>CAXTDO010000135.1:0-10166 GCA_964242315.1 uncultured Flavihumibacter sp. | reverse complement strand
AGCGCGGTGCATGGTGCTGATGGCTTCACTTCGGGTTCTGGCAACAGCTATGATTTTGGAGATCAATGAATCGTAATATGGCGGAATGGTATAACCGGCATACACATGCGAATCTACACGTATACCATGTCCGCCGGGCTGGTGCAACACGGTTATTTTTCCGGGACTTGGGCGGAAATCATTATAAGGATCTTCAGCGTTGATACGGCATTCGATAGCAAACATCTGAGGCTCGTAATTTAATCCTGTTATCGGCTCGCCGGCTGCAATCTTAATTTGCTCCTTTATGAGGTCGTAATTAACCACCTCTTCTGTTACACAATGCTCAACCTGGATACGCGTATTCATCTCCATGAAATAAAAATTACGGTTCTTATCCACCAGGAATTCAATGGTACCAACGCTTTCATAATTGATTGCCGACGCGGCTTTAATAGCAGCCTCCCCCATTCTATGCCGCAGCTCAGGAGTCATAAACGGAGAAGGAGACTCTTCTACCAGCTTTTGGTGCCTGCGCTGAATAGAACAATCCCGCTCACTTAAATGACACACTTTCCCATATTGATCACCGGCAACCTGTATTTCAATATGACGGGGCTCTTCCACAAACTTTTCCATATAAACGCCGTCGTTTTTAAACGAGGCTGCAGCTTCCTGCTTGGCATTAGCCAGTGCTTTTTCAATTTCGCTGTCTTCCCAAACAACCCGCATGCCCTTTCCGCCACCGCCGGCGGTTGCCTTAAGTATAACCGGATAACCAATCTCTTTTGCCAGGCGTTTAGCTTCCGCCACCGATTCAAGTAAACCTTCGCCCCCTGGCACTACCGGTACTCCTGCTTTTATCATGGTTTCTTTAGCGGTAATCTTATCACCCATAGCATTGATCATGGATGGAGTAGGACCAATAAATTTGATGCCATGCTCACCACAGATTTCAGCGAATTTGGCATTCTCTGCCAGAAATCCATAACCGGGGTGGATGCCATCGGCATTGGTGATTTCAGCAGCAGCCATTATATGAGGAATATTCAGATAAGAATCGGAACTGGCGGGTTTGCCAATACAAACCGCTTCATCAGAAAATTTAACATGCAGGCTATCTTTGTCTGCAGTTGAGTATACAGCGATAGTTTTGATACCCATTTCACGGCAGGTTCTTATCACACGCAAGGCAATCTCTCCCCTGTTAGCAATCAATATTTTTTTGAACATGGTTTGAATTTGAAATTTTTAAATGCTGTAATCAGTAAATAGCATCATAAAAAAAGTCAACTTTTATTTTAAAACGATTGTCATCATTTCAAAATTAAATTGACTCATCTTAAAGCATTATGCAGGCTCCACTAAAAACAGGGGCTGATCATATTCAACCGGGGAAGCATCATCAACAAGAACTTTTATAATCTTTCCCTTTATTTCGCTTTCAATTTCATTAAACAATTTCATGGCTTCTATAATACATACCACTTTACCAGGTGCAACTTCATCACCAATATTTACAAAAGAGGGTACTTCCGGTGAGGGGCTTCTGTAAAAAGTACCTATCATAGGACTTTTTATGGTGAGAACGGTAGATGGTGTCTGCTCAGTGGTCAACTTAGACTTATCGGTTGAAGAAGCAGCCGATACTGCCGGTTGAGAGGCAGGCAGTTGCATAGGCGCAGGCGCATACATAGCTGCAGGTGATGTAACAATTTGCTGTGTAGCATCCTGTTTTTGTTTTATGGTCACCTTAAACCCTTTTTCTTCGATAGTAACCTCGCCAATGTTGGATTTGTTGATCATGCGGATCAACTCTTGTATTTGTTTGAAATCCATAATAATCAATTTTCCGTGAGTAATGGACGGCTAAGATATGAATTCCAATCTTAAAACATGCATATCAATGCCAATATCAAAATTGAAAAAACTGACAAAAGTTTCTTTTATTGTCAACGTATGCAAATAGGAGAATCAGGTAATCATCCTGGTCAATTATTCCTTCACCCTTTCTACGTAATCGCCCGTTTTAGTATTTACGCGTATCAATTCGCCTTCATTTACAAATAATGGAACCATCACCGTGGCGCCTGTTTCAACAGTAGCAGGCTTTAATGTTCTTGTGGCGGTATCACCCTTCATGCCCGGTTCGCTGTACGTTACTAACACTACAATTTTATCCGGCAGCTCTACACTCATAGGAAGGTCCGTTTCCGTATTAATTAAAACATTTACTTCCTGGCCATCCCGTAGGAACTGAGGGGCATCAATCATTCCCTCTGCTAATGAAATTTGCTCGAAGGTTTCATTATCCATGAAATTGTAGCCGCTATCATCTTTATATAAAAACTGGTAAGGTTTTTTTTCTACGCGTACAGGATAAACAGTATCACCACTGTTCCAGGTATGTTCAATGGAGCGGTTGTTGTCAACACCCTTTAATTTAGCCCAGATCTTTGCTCCGGCCCTGGCCGTTTTATTCTGACCGAATTCTACCACCGAATACAAACTGCCTTCCAGTTTAAGTATCAGACCACGGCTCATATCTGCTGTAGTTGCCATAATATTATTTTTGAAGAGCGGCAAAGGTAGGGAATTGAGAATATATCTGACTAATTATGGTGGGAGCCTTTGGGGAGGATTTTACAATACAGAGAGTGTGTTTGAACTGTGATTTATTTGATTTTACGATGGACTATGATTGTCTCCGGATCATAGTCCATCGTAAAATCAAATAAATCACAGTTCAAACACACTCTCTGTGGTTAAAAGCAGCCTGAATAACCAACCTTTCACTCCTTTCTAGTAGTAACAATAATCACCCCATCTTTACCTTTTTCACCATATAAAGTAGTAGCAGACTTATCCTTTAGTACACTTATACTTTTAATTAACTCCGGATTGATCGAAGAAAGTTTCTCTTTGGTAGCTTCCGCCCCATCAACTATAATCAAACTTTTTATGTCTTTAATATTTGATATTACAATTTTTGAAGCAGACATTGAAATAGACTCATCAGCAACAATATTGTTTTTGGTTTTAACCAGTACCACTCCGTCTTTAGCTTTGTCACCGTATATCGTTAGGGCACTTCCATCTCTTAAAACATTTATTTCTTTAATTAATGCCGGATCAATGTTTTCGATGCCTTTACCTTCCGGAAGTATCACACCATCAACGATATATATCGGCTGAGGGGAACCTTTTGAATTTATTACACTGATGGTTGGTTTTGCGGGAATGGTATCGGCAGTGGTTGCCATTGTTACCGGAACGTTCATGGCCACCGGTGCACTAACCGTTACCGTTTGCTTCCGATTCATTGTTTTCCCTTTCTTTATATAAGAGACGTCCTTAACCACAGTGATTTTTTGAACAGATGTTACTGGCAATACTTTTATAGGCGGCACAGGAGGTAGCGGCGCTGGAACTTTCACAGGCTTTGCATGAACCGGTGAAACAGGGGGAAGCGGTGCAACCAATAAATCATTTTCGGTTACTACTGCAGGTGCAGCAGGCGGCATGGGTGCGGGAGGTGTTGTGTCAGAGGCTGCTATAACAAGCGTTGCAATGTCAACAATCTGCCCATTCTTTATTTGTTTTTTCTGAGCATCCCGGAAGGCAAGCAACATCACGGTAAGCAAAGGCAATACGAACAGGAATTTAACAAGGTGCACTTTGGCCGTTTTCATTTTGTTCATCATGGAAATACGTTTTTTTAATGAAGAAAAACTAAAATTGTTGGTGATACTATATTGTGGAAGACCCATCACTTTTAAAAGAAGGTATTGATACCGGCGCGGATCTACACCTCCGTCCAGCACATTTTTATCTGCAATAAATTCAAGATTCTCGCGAATGGACTTTCGTATAAGCCAGGCGAAAGGGTTGAACCAGTTAACAACACAAACCAGTTCAGCTACTACAATATCTATGGTATGTTTCTGCTTTACATGAACAAATTCATGTTCGAGTATTTTATGAAATTCTTCTTCGGTGTGCAGCCGGCTGTTGATAAAGATAGCACTGGCAAAAGAGAAGGGAGTAATAGGGCCATTCACATCATAAAATTCAAAGTCACCCGTTTTTAATAACACTGCCTTGCGTTTCAAAGCATTTAATGAAAGATACTGATAAACAATTCTGATCAGCATGATTAATGCTCCGGACAAAAACAATATGCCTGCGCTATTCCAGCCTAAAAAACCGGATAAAATATTCCTTTCTTCATTAAAAGATGTATAAGTCAGTTTGTCAACAGCGGGTATAGAATTTACCAGGTAACTTTTATTCATATTTTTAACGGCAAGCCACTCTGTGATGTTAATGAACGGAATGAAAAATGATAACACTGAATAACATACCAGATAAAACCGGTTCCATTGGTAAAACGTCAGGGGACGTAGCACCATATAATAAAATGTATACAGCACCGCCAGGCTGATTGAAAACTTTATAAGGTATTGAAACAGGAATGGCATGTTTTAATGATTGATGTTTAATGATTAATGATTAATTGTTAGTGGTTAATGATTAATGTCGAAATACATGCCTCATACAATTAATCATTAATCATTAATAATTTATCATTACTTCTTCCCTTTCTTCTCGATCATATCGATGATCTCCTTCAACTCTTTCGGACTGATCTTTTTTTCTTCTGCAAAAAAACTTACCAGTTCTTTATAGGAATTGGCAAAATGGTTTTTAACTACGTTGGTAAGAAAATGCTTTTTATATTCAGCTTCTTCAACCAGCGGTGTATACTGGTATATATTACCTATTTTACGGCTTATCACATATCCTTTCTTCTCCAGGTTTTTAATGGTAGATACCAGCGTGTTGTAATGAGGCACCGGTTCCTGCATCTGATCCATAAAATCCTTTACAACGCCCGGGCCGGTATGCCAGATGGCCAGCATTGCCTCCTCTTCCTGTTTGGTAAGTTTTTCCATATTCAAATTATTAGTACATTCCGAATATTTCGTAAATCTACGAATATTTCGTAACAAGGCAAATTTTTATTGTTAAAAAAAACATCATCAAAAATTTTGCATAGGTTTACCTGTATTTTTGAAAAAAATTCGATGGTGAAACAGTTATTTTTTTATACGCTATTCCTCGTGATAGCAAATGGGGTGTATGCACAATCAGACAGTGGCAAAGCGCCCTATCTTCGCTTTCCCACCATACCACTTTTTACGTTAATAAAAACGGATAGCTCCAAACTTACCCGCGATGATCTCAGCAAAAACAAAAGGACGATGATCATGTATTTCAGTCCGGACTGTGACCATTGCAAGCATCAGACAGACAGCATGCTCGCCAGTATCAATAAATTCGGTGACGTTCAGATATTAATGGCAACTTACCAGCCGTTTGAACAGATGAAGTCATTCTATAAAGATTACAAGATAGCAGGCTATTCCAATATTAAAATGGGCAGGGATACGCAGTTTTTTTTCCCGCCTTTTTTTAAGATACTGAACCTTCCATTTATGGCGCTGTATAATGAAAAAGGCAAGCTTATCACCACCTTTGAGGGAACTACACCGATAAATAAGCTTTTGGAAGCATTCAGGATTAATGGTTAATGATTAATTATTAATGATTAATTATTAACGGATGGTTTCCTCTATTGTAATAAGTAATTAGGTAAAGTAACTTAAACGATTAGCGATTATCCGTTAATCATTAATAATTAATAATTAATAATTATGAAAGTAACCGTAGTAGGAGCCGGAGCCGTTGGCGCTACCTGTGCCGATAACATCGCCCGTAAAGAACTGGCAGAAGAACTGGTTTTGTTAGATATTAAAGAAGGACTCGCCGAAGGCAAAGCCCTGGATATGACCCAGACTGCGGCGCTATTGGGATTCGACACCCGCATCACAGGATGCACCAACGATTACGCAGCAACTGCAAATAGTGACGTTGTAGTAATCACTTCCGGCCTGCCACGTAAACCCGGCATGACACGCGAAGAACTTATTGGAACCAACGCCGGCATAGTAAAAGGAGTTACCGACAACATTCTCAAACATTCTCCTGATACCATTATCATTGTGGTGAGCAACCCGATGGATACCATGACTTACCTGACCCTGAAAACAAGCGGACTGGAAAAAAATAAGATAATCGGCATGGGAGGCGCACTCGACAGTGCACGATTTAAATGCTACCTGAGCAAGGCTTTGGATTGTTCTCCCAATGATCTTAATGCCATTGTTATTGGCGGACATGGCGACACCACCATGATTCCACTCATCCGCTACGCTACCTGGAACAGTGTTCCGGTTACAAAGTTCCTGAGTGAAGAACAACAAAAGCAGGTAGTGGCAGACACAATGGTGGGCGGTGCAACACTTACCAAGCTTATCGGCACCTCTGCCTGGTACGCACCGGGCGCTGCAGGTGCAGCAATGGTAGAAGCAATTGTACGCAATGAAAAAAAACTGTTCAGTTGCTGTGTCTCTCTGGATGGCGAATATGGCCAGAACGATATTTGCCTGGGTGTACCGGTAATAATAGGAAAAAACGGTTGGGAAAAGATCCTCGACTACAGTCTCAACGCCGACGAACAAGCTGAATTTCAAAAAAGTGCCGATGCGGTAAGAAATATGAACGATGTTCTGGGAAAGTAAGCCAAATAGCACAAAATAGTCAGAAGAAAGGTTAACTTTAGAATGCAACTGGTGTTAAGTTAGGGTATACTTTGACGTAATTGCTATCCGCTATCAGCCGTCAGGTATCAGCAGATCAAAATCTGATAAGCTTTCTTCCTGATAGCTGAAAGCTGACGGCTGATAGCCTATGACGCGACACTAGATGTATTACCTTCTTCTGACTATCAATTTTGTGTTAACTAAATGGCTGCTTATGAAACAAGTACACCTGCCTGCAAAGAAGCATTTTTTTCGGGCATTAATTTATTGCACAGCGCTTTTCATTGCAACTCTGGTTCACGCACAGACGCCTGTTTTAGTCTTTAATCCTGTTATCAGTACCGGTCTTACTACACCTATCGACATCGTTTCTGCAAACGATGGAACCAACCGGATGTTCATTGCGCAGCAAAACGGTATTATAAGATATGCAAGGGGTGCAGTTTTAAGTGATACCATTTTCCTCGATATAAGCACTGTCATTTCCTCTGGTGGTGAAAGGGGCTTATTAAGCATGGCTTTTCATCCGCAGTATAAAACCAATGGATACTTCTTTGTTTATTATACCAACCCGTCAGGCAATGTAACCCTGGCACGTTACCAGGTAAGTGCAGACCCTAACAAAGCCGATCCTCTTACTTCGCAGGTACTAATTTCAGTACCACATACCGAATTTGCAAATCACAATGGCGGAAAATTAAATTTTGGTGCCGATGGCAATTTGTACCTGGGTTATGGCGATGGAGGAAGTGGCGGTGATCCCCATTTTAATTCACAAAAAGGAGATACTTTATTAGGCAAGATGATTCGTATAAACGTAAACAATTTTGCTGTGCCACCTTATTACTCTATACCAGCCGGCAATCCCTTTACTACCCCAGGGGATAATATAAGAGATGAAATCTGGGCCTTTGGCTTAAGGAATCCTTTTCGCTGGAGTTTCGACCGGTTGACAAATGACATGTGGATCGGCGATGTAGGACAGGATAGAAGAGAAGAAGTAGATTTTCGTGCGGCTTCCACTACGGGTGGCGTCAACTACGGCTGGCGCTGTTATGAAGGCAATAGCATTTATAACGACAGCGGTTGTGTTGCAGCCTCCAATTATCTGTTCCCGGTATTTGATTATGACCATACAGCCGCCGGCGGCCCCTCTATAACAGGTGGCATGGTATATCGCGGAACGGATTATCCTGCTTTATATGGGTGGTATGTTTGCATTGACTTTTATTCAAGAAACGGCTGGCTCATCCATCCGAATGGTGCTTCCTGGAATGTTCAAAAACAAACCGGCCTGCCCGTAAATGTTGCCGGATTCGGGGAAGATGAAAATGGCGAATTGTATGCCATATCCCTGGCAGGAATTCTTTATAGGGTGCAGTCTCCTACAGTACTTGCATTGAAACTGGAATCATTTTCCGCAGCTCCTAAAAATGGTTTGCTTGAAATAAAATGGAAGACGGTTTCTGAAACCAACCTTCAGTATTTTGAAATAGAATACAGCACCGATGGCAGGAATTTTATGCCTATTGGAAAAGTTGCCGCAACCAACACGGGTAACCCGGCGAATTACCAGTTCAACCACCAGGTACCCGGCACCGGTAAAATGTTTTATCGTTTAAAAATGGTTGATAATGTGGGAAAGGCGGAGTATTCTGCCATTCTCAATCTGGAAGATGATCGTAATCTTGTTTTGATAGCGCCTACACTCATACAAAACAACAGGATAGCAATTCAATTAAATGCCTCTTTTAACAGCGTTCAGGTAATTGATATGAACGGGCGCATCTTAAAAAATAAAAATCTCTCTCAGGTTACAGGGATCATTTACGTTGAGGTGGCCGGGCTTGCTTCAGGAGTTTATACGGTAAGGTTACTTGGGAATGGGACGGGTGTTTACAGAAAGATCGTGATACAGTGAGTTTGTCTGAACGGTGATTTAGCTGATTAAATGATGGACTATGATTGTTTTCAATGTCATAGCCCGTCATTTAATCAACAAAATCACAGTTCAGACAACACCCAGCCTTTCATTCACCTTACGTAAAAGCAACGAAACTTCAATCTGTTCCATACACTTGAAATGCCCGAGCGGACATTTCTTATAACCAATTTTTGAACAGGGCCTGCACTTCAAGCCCTTAACTTCAAGAATATCGTAAGGGGTTTTCAAGTCACTTAAATACTTATCTCCATAATAGGGATACATTCCAAACTCAGGAACAGTATTCCCCCATAATGATATAACGGACCGCTTAAACGCAGTAGCAATATGCATCAGGCCGGTATCATTGGTAACAATGAGTTTTGCACGGCGCACCAGGTCTGCTGATTCATTGAGCCGGAACTTGCCACAGGCATTATAAATCTTAAAGGGGTCGGTGGCTGCAATTTTTTCACCGGCAACCGCATCTTCTTTTCCACCTAATAATATGACCGGATGATCAATCTGTTGACAAAATAGTGCTATTTTATGCAGGGGATATTTTTTTGTATTTAATGCAGCGCCAATTACTACACCAATGAAGCCGCTAAGATGCGAGGTAGGAATGTCTGTTTCCTTCACCAGGTCTGTCTCCGGAATAAAGTAATCCAGGCCATCGCCATCATTTCGTACTCCAAATGTTGCTACCGTGTCAAGATACCTGTCAACAATGTGCACCTCAGGTAAAATGTTGTGCTTAAAAGCGGTGAGCATCCATTTTTCTATATTGAGCTTATTAAACGAAAATGATTTTTTGCCTAGCTGCCTTTTAATGTTGAGTGTTCTTAAATTGTGGTGCAGGTCTATCACGTAATCATACGCTTCACTTTTCAAATCATCCATAATTTCTTCAATGTCATCATGAAGAAAATGACATTTATCTATGTATGGGTTAGATTCAACCAGGTAATGAAAACTGTATTTTGTAAGAAAGTGAACTTCAGCGGTAACAACCTGTTTTTTCAAACACCTGATCACCGGCGTGGTAAGCACGATATCACCGATGGAACTCAGTCGTATGATCAAAAATTTCAAGTTGATGCGAATTTAAATTTGCCGTTATTCCAGGTAATTTAAGTCTTTTGTAAAAGTTTCTTCAGTAAACCAGGCTGCTATCAACGTAATTGTAATTACTACCGCACCGGTTATCATACCGCTTATTAATATGTTGTATCCCAAAGAAACCTGTAACAGATCTTTAAACAGTAATACGATCAGTGGCAGGGAGCCCCTTACCATATTAGGTATGGTGGTAGCGGCGGTTGCACGAAGATTGGTGCCAAACTGTTCCGCTCCCATTGTTACAAAGATGGCCCAGAAACCTGTGCTGAATCCGAGCGCGGCACATATTGTATACATGGAAGAAGCGTTGCCACCGGTTTGCCGAAAGTATATTATTATAGATACGATCGTTAAGCCGTAAAAAATAAACAATGCTTTCTTACGGCTTTTTAGTAACTGACTTATTAAGCCAATTGTGATGTCGCCAATGGCGATACCCACGTATGCGAACATAATAGCCCTGCCCGGATCTATCT
>CAXTDO010000134.1:0-10211 GCA_964242315.1 uncultured Flavihumibacter sp. | reverse complement strand
AACGGATTATTTCGGACCGATTCCTTATTCGCAGGCGGCTTCCGGGCAGCGATTCATCAAATATGATCCGCAGGATTCTATTTACTATGATTTTTTTAAAAGACTTGATGCTGCAGTTGCCGTACTGAAAACCAATGCAGGCAAGAAGCCTTTCACCACCTTTGACCTGGTATACGGCAGGAAAGCCGACCCGGCCACAGCCTGGCTTAAGTTTGCCAATTCACTCCGTTTAAGGCTGGCACTCAGGATTTCCAAAGCAAACCCGTCTCTCGCTCAAAAGGAAGCGGAGGGAGCCGTAGCCGATGGCGTGATGACCGATGTAAGCGATGATGCCATGCTGCTTAAATCAACCACCATCTATGCAGAATACAATCCGCTTTCCCAGATAGCTACCTGGGATGAGGTCAGAATGAGCGCTACCATGGAATCTATTCAGAAAGGGTACAACGACCCGCGTATGACTATCTATTTTCAGCCTGCCTTTGCCACCGGTTTGTATGATGGCTTCAGGAATGGATTGTACACTTCAGAAAAAATAATCCCTATCAATTCACGAACTTACAATTCCAATTTCGGTACCCGCTGGACAACGCAGGTAAACAACGCATGGACGGCAAAATATGCAGTATCTATGGACATCATCCATGCAGCGGAGTCGTACTTTTTAAGATCCGAAGGTGCACTTAACGGATGGAACATGGGCGGTAGCTCGGCACAGCAACTTTATGAAAGAGGAATCTTAATGTCTATGACGCAATGGGGTGTTACCGATCAAACAGCCATCAACACGTACATCAACAACCCGTCGACACCCATTGCGCCACTCGACGGCATGAACTCCCCAGCCGTAAACAATTACCCGGTTTTATGGAGCAGCAGCGCCGACATGCAGCGCAAGCAGGTGGCGCAGCAAAAATGGCTGGCCCTTTTCCCTGATGGAAGAGAAGCCTGGGCCGAAGTGCGCAGAACCACCTACCCTCAGCTATACCCGCTTATTCACAGCGATAATCCGGATTTACCTGTTGGCAAAATGATCCGCCGCCTGCCTTTCCTGGATGCCGAAAAACAAACCAATGCCGATGCAGTAGCTGCCGCGGTTAAATTGCTTAACGGACCTGACAATGCCGCTACGCCTTTGTGGTGGGATAAAAATTAAGAGTTATGCCTGCAAGAGTTTTTTAAACACAGAGTACGCAGAGGGAGGAAACACAGAGGGCACAGAGGGTTTCCTCTGTGCCCTCTGTGTTTCCTCCCTCTGCGTACTCTGTGTTTAAAAAAAACTTCAAATGGTTAAGATTATAATAAAACCGTATGCTCAAAAACACAATACCAGCTTTAATCCTCATAGTTTCTTTCATAACAGCCAGGGCTCAGAAAGATACAGTGTTTACACCAATGGCCATCCGTTCGGCAATGGTGAAAGTAGCCGACTGGCAGATCAGTGAATTTAAGAAAGGAACAACACAGTACCCAAAAGACGAATGGCAGAACGGCGCTCTTTATACCGGCCTGGTAGCACTGGATAAAATGCAGACCAACAAAAAGTACTACCGGTTCCTCTACAATATTGGCCAAGAAAATCACTGGCAAACCGCTGCTAACAGGCTTTTTGCCGATGATTACTGCGTGGGCCAGCTATATGCTCAAATGTACAGCCGGTACAGGGAACCCGGGATGATAGAAAAATTCATAAAACAGGCCGACAGCATTGTGAGCGCGAAATATACCGATACACTCATCTTTCAGAACAAGGTCTATCTGCATGAATGGGCATGGTGCGATGCATTGTTTATGGGGCCGCCGGCGCTGGCTTATCTTTCTACCGCTACCGGTAACCTTAAATATCTGAAAAAAGCAGATACCCTGTGGTGGAAAACCACCGCATATTTATACGATACCATGGCGCACCTGTTTTACAGAGACAGCCGGTTTTTCGACAAGAGGGAAGCGAACGGCAAACCTGTTTTCTGGTCGCGCGGCAATGGCTGGGTAATGGGCGGACTGGTAAGGATGATGGAAAACATGCCACCGGCATTTTCCCGCCGTCGGTATGAAAAACTTTTTGTGCAGATGGCTGAAAAGCTGGCAGCCCTTCAGCAGGAAGATGGTAGCTGGCATACATCCTTGTTGGATCCGGATGCCTATCCGGTGAAAGAAACCAGCGGAACAGGCTTTTTCTGTTATGCAATTGCCTGGGGAATTAATCATAAAATCCTGCCTGAATCAACCTATTTGCCGGTGGCGCAAAAGGCCTGGAGGGTGTTATTAAGTTCTATACATCCGGATGGTAAGCTGGGGTATGTGCAGGATGTGGCCGACAGTCCGGAAAAAGTAGATTATGAAAGCACCAATGTTTATGGGGTGGGAGCTTTTTTATTGTCTGGCTCCGAGCTCTATAAACTTTCAGGAGGCCGGTAACAAATCAGCGTATTCAACGCATCGTTAAAAGTAAGAGATCTAAACATGAAGAAAACCATTTTTGTTTTGTGGGTGATGGGGGCGGCATCATGCTTAACGGCTCAAATGTCATTCGTTGATGCCTCAACACCTATACCGGATCATCCCCGCCTGCTGATGCTGGGAGGAGAAGAAAAGCAGCTCAGGCAAAATATTCAGTCAGACAAGACCTGGAAAATGGTGCATCAGGCTATTATTAAGGAAAGCGACCGGATTATTAATACCGAACCCGTAGAACATATAAAGATTGGCGTACGGCTGCTGGATAAATGCCGCGAATGCCTGCGGCGGGTATATTACTTATCATATGCCTGGCGCATGACTCACGACAGGAAGTATCTACTCCGTGATGAAAAGGAATTACTGGCAGTATCGGCTTTCAGCGACTGGAATCCCACCCACTACCTGGATGTAGCTGAAATGACACTGGCTGTTGCTATCGGTTACGACTGGCTGTATAAAGACCTCTCTGAAAAGTCGAGAGCTATCATCCGCAACGCCATTGTAACCAATGGACTGGAAACGTCTTTCGATACCATAAATTTTAATCATTATCGTAAATGGCTGTCAGTAATCAATAACTGGAACCAGGTATGCAATGCCGGGTTAACTTTTGGTGCGCTGGCCGTATATGAAAATTATCCTGAACTGGCAGCCAAAGTAATCAACCGGTCTGTTAAAAGCATTTCCATCCCTATGAATGATGCTTATGGAACAGACGGAGCTTACCCGGAGGGCTATATTTACTGGGGTTACGGAACTACTATGAACGTGATGTTTCTTGCTGCCCTGCAAAAAATTTTTAAAACTGATTTTGGATTAACGCAGGCGCCTGGCTTCTTAAAAACGCCCTATTATCTTCAAAACATGATTGCCCCCTCCGGTGACACTTTTAATTACTCCGATGAGGGCCAACAATCGGAAGTGCAGCCTGCTATGTTCTGGTTCGCAGATAAACTTCAGGATCCCTCTTTGTTATGGGAAGAAAAGCGCTTCCTCACAACAAAAAATATCGAAACACAGGTAACAGACCGTATGCTGCCTTCCCTGCTGCTCTGGGGAAATGGAACCAGAATAAGCCAGATCAAAGCACCGTCCGCTACAGCCTGGATGGGACAAGGTAAAAATCCGGTTGCCGCAATGCGCACCTCGTGGACTGACCCTGATGCTATCTACCTCGGCTTAAAAGCCGGATCTCCTTTTGTTACACACGGCCAGATGGATGCAGTATCGTTTGTTATGGAAGCAGGTGGTACCCGCTGGGCAATGGATTTTGGCGCCCAGGCGTACGAATCGCTCGAATCAAAAAATATCGACTTGTGGGACAATACGCAGAAAGGCCAGCGATGGGAGATATTCCGCTACAATAATTTCACCCACAGTACACTTACTGTAAATAACCAGCTTCAAATGGTGAACGGCTTTGCACCTATCACAGGTTTTTCGAAGGATTCCCTTTTTATGCAGGCAACTACTAACCTCACTGCCATTTATCAGCGCTCCCTGGCAAAGGCCAGTCGCGGTGTTGCCATTGTGCAAAACCAATATGTTGTAGTAAGGGATGAACTGGAAACACTTCCGCAAGCGGCCCTGGTGCGATGGACACTGCTTACCGATGCAGCGGTTAAAATTGTTGATGATCACACGGTTGAACTGCGCAAGAATGGGAAAAAACTTACGATGGTAGTACAGGATCATGAAGGAATCACACTGAAAACCTGGCCAACCGATCCACCCCCACATGATTACGACGCCCCTAATCCCGGTACAACCCTGGTGGGCTTTGAAGTTACCCTGCCTGCTAACACCCATCGTGCGCTTACAGTATTGCTGTTACCCGAAAAATCAATTGCTGCCGGCCAGCCTGAGGTAAGGCCATTGGCTCAATGGCCGAATGCGTTACGGTAACGTAATGTGAACATCGGATTAAATATTACTTAGAAGCGAAGGTTACTAACATATAAAACAGGAAACGACCTGTGAGGTTTCTTAAAAACCTCACAGGTCGTTTCCCCACAAACTCTTTCCATCAACTTCAATTTTTCCCGCTAGAACTACTTCACACTCACTTTGCCGGCATTCTCCATTTCCAGTAAATCCTTTTCATGAAGCGTTCCGGATTTAACGCCTCTCAGCGATTTTATATTTTCATCTTTAGGGGCTTTGGCAGGTTTGATAACGTATGCATTTTGCAGGTAGGTTATGACGTCTACGATTTGCCTGTCGGTAAGATTGTTTCCGAAATTGGGCATGGCGCCATTAAAACTATAAGCCTTGCCTTTGATGTGAACCGGTCCTTCAAGACCATTTAATAAAATCATTGCCAGCCTGCCGGTAGGCCCTTCTACATATTCAGAGCCTTTCAATGGAGGCGCCACGTGTTCAATTCCATCCCCATCCCTGCCATGACAGCCTGAGCAATTTGAGCTGAACAATGCCAGTCCGTTTGTTCTTGAATCAAGCGGAGCCGGATCATTGTTGAAGATGGAATTCATCTTTCCTGCATGCTTGTTTTTTATAGTCTCACTCAGCAGGGTGGTTATTACATAAATAGAATCGTGACTGGCAACAAGCGCCTGAAATTTTTCTTCTAATCCTTTTAAGCTGCTTATGATTGCCTCCTGATAGATGGCTTTACCGGCATAAGTCTGAGATAATTTCACAAGGTGCGGCAAAAATATTTCAGGTGAGGTTTCCGTCCAAGGGCCTAATGAGAGAGCCAGATAAAGATTGATAACAGAATCATTTTTGCTTATTAAACTGGTTGCTAACGCTGCCATGAGCTTGGTATTGTCAGGGGTGTTAAATTGTTCCAGCAACAGCAGGGCATGCGCTGTCACCATAGGTACTCCTGAAGCGGCTACTTTCTGAAGCAATTCAAATGACAGCGCATGTAATCCATCCAACGTATGTAAAGCATGTATGGCAGTAACGGGCGACTTGTCGTTTTGTGCCAGCGTTTGTAATGCCGGTACTACCGATTTCTGGTGATGGTAGATTAGTAATTGCTGGGCCCTGTCTCTTATCCAGCCATTCGCGCTTTTCAACAGATCAACCAATCCGCTATCTGAAGCATGTAAAAGAGGTGCGATATTACCGAGGCCTTTATCTTTATTTACTACCCTTAAGATGCGTCCCTTATTTAAAACGGTATCCAATTTCTTAGCGGCTATGCCGTTCCGGTAGTAAGGTGTTGCGAACGCCCTGTGCTCTACCATTCCCCGATGCATATCTACTATGTACAGGGCGCCATCCGGCCCATTGAATAAATTTACCGGGCGAAACGCTTCATCAGACGATGCAATAAACTCCCGGTTGTTCCAGGCTTGCGTGGCGGTTGTCTTTACACTTTCAAACGTAAGTATGTTACGTTTAATCAGGTTGCCCTGTGGTTCGCAAACAAAAACGTTTTCATTGTATTCATCAGGGAACTGGCCACCTCTGTACACCAGCGGGCCACAAGCTGCGGTAAATTTTACTAACAGGCTGTCTTTATTAAGGATACCTTTCTCACCGCCCCTGTTTACAGTAGTAGGATGTAACGGATACACCTGTTGGTTTTCTGTGAGGATGATATTGATCGCCTCTTTAGGCTTGAGATACGGGTTGCGGATCAATGTATTGGGCAACACATAATCTCCCGATAACTGTATCTCATTAGAATTGTAATAAAGCCTTCCGAAGTTATCCTGCGTAATGCCCCATTGGCCGCGAAAGGAAGTAGGTTCCTTTATCCATTTTCCGTCTTTTAACTGGTACCTGTATCTTGAGTAGGCGCTGTATATCCAGTTGTCTATACCCATCATCAGTCCGTTAGGCTTCGATTCTGCGTTTCCGCCGTCGGCATACATAGAATCCACCAATGTTTTTTTTCCCGGTTTATCGTTGTTTATTTCTACAAACAGCAGTTGTGGCGGAACGGCATACAATAAGCCGCCATAAACATGTGCAATAGCCCTTGGAAGTACCAGGCTGTCCAAAAACACTTTGGAAGATTCCGCTATACCGTTTTTATCGGCATCTTCAAGGATGGTAATTTTTCCATTGGGTTTATCTTCCGGTGTTCCAACAAGGTCAGGTGTAAAGCCGCGCATCTCCACTACCCACATTCTACCTGCATTGTCAAAATCCATCGTAACCGGCGCTTCTATCAACGGTTCGGAAGCAGCAAGCTGTAGCTCAAAACCGTCGGTGATTTTATATTTTTCAAAGTTGGCAGCAGGATTTTTTTCAGATGCTGAATGGCAACTGCTCATAAGAAGTATAAGCAGCGATACAAGAACATAATAGCTGGTTTTCAAAATGAGTGGATTGATATGATTAAATAGTGTTTGTATTCACTTTTAGTGTTAAGTATGAACTTATGTATAAAAAGGTAGTCACTAACTTTGTAAGTGTTTTTGAACCACAGAGGAAGCAGGATTTTCAGGATTGAAAATTATTTTCAAAATTTTGCATCGAAATTCTGTAAATAATTTTCAATCCTGAAAATCCTGCTTCCTCTGTGGTTCAAAAAACAGATCGAACTACTAATGCAAAGTAACCATTCTTCCCAAACGGGCGCTTTCATAAATGGCGAGAACGATCTCAACCGACTTACGGCCTTCCAATCCATCAATTAAGGGCTGCTCGTTTCTGGCAACAGCAGCAATCATATCTTCTATCTGTAGCTGGTGCCCCACAGAACTGATGTCAGCAGGGTTGGAAACACCTCCCTGCAAGATATCACTTCCTGAGATAACATTCACCATCATTTCATCTTCAACTGTTTGCTGTTCAAACTGCCACTTGACCAATTTACTTTCTTCCAAAACGGCCGTGCCTTTTGTTCCCATGATCTCGATGCGCTTGAGCGCCCCTGGGAATACGGCGGTGGAACATACCAGTGTTCCCAGCGCACCATTGGCGAATGTAAGCGTTGATACCATCGTGTCTTCCACTTCAATTTCTTTATGACGTATGTTGGCAGTTACGGCCTGAACCGATTCAACAGGTCCCATGTACCATTGCAGCAGGTCAACGGAATGAATGCCCTGGTTCATTAATGCACCACCTCCGTCAAACTTGCGGGTGCCTCTCCAGGGAGAAGACTGATAGTATGCCGGGCTTCGGTGCCATTTTACATAAGCATCGCCTAACACTAAGTCGCCAAATCTTTGCTCATTGATAGCTTTTTTCAATTGCGTAGCAGGGTTATAAAAACGGGAAGGGAAAACAACGCCTATGGTTACCCGCGCTTTTTCAGCCGCGTTGATAATTTGGTCGCACCTGTCGAGCGTTACCTCCAGTGGTTTTTCAATAAGGCAATGCTTGCCGGCTTCAATGCATGTAATTGCGGAATCAAGGTGGAGACCTGAAGGTGTGCAAATACAAACGATATCTATTTCAGGGTGGAGCAGCATTTCGGCCAACGTATCATATGAGGTACAATGATGCTGCAGGGCAAACGCTTCCGATTTATTTTTGTTGATGCTATACACGCCAAGCAGCCGGGCATTTTCTATGGAATGTATTGCCCTGGCATGAATGTCTGAAATGGTTCCTGCTCCTACGATGCCAAAACCGAATTGTTTTTTCAATGAATTAATTTTTACTAATATCTAAATTATTTTTTAAGTGCAGCGATCAGTGCGGTTACTTTAACGGGGATATTTTTGGTGGCGAGCCCAACGCTGATAAAAACAATTGCTGAAACAATGGTAGGCAATCCCACTTCCAGCGCAAGACTGTTTAAATGAATGTCTTTTGTAATGATAAATGTGGCAAGTCCTGAAACGATGGAAGCAATGGCCGCTTTAGGTCCGCATGATTTAAACACCGGAAGCAGTCCGAAAATCAATGGCATAGAGGTGGGTCCCAGCAGCGCTGCAAACCAGTTTACGATAAGACCCAGAACCCCGCCGAACTTTTCATAATTCAGCGCGATAGCCATCGTTGCCAGAGTAAATATGAAAGTGGTAATGCGTGCGGTGCGCAGCGAATTTTTATCGTCACGAAATTTTGGAGAAACTGCCGGCAGTATGTCTCTTGTAATTACCGCTGCGATGGTATTCACATCTGAAGACGTCATACCCATAGTTGCTGCAAACAGCGATGCGATCACAAGTCCGATCATTCCCTGTGGTAATATTTTTACCATCAGCAAGCCGTAAGATTCTGCCGGTCGTTCCAGTCCCGGTAATATCAATGGTGCGGCCCACATAGGGAAAAATAAAATCAACGGCCAGATAAGGTATAGTACTCCCGAGAGCCTGGCAGCCTTGGATGCTTGTTTCTCATCAGGCGATGATATATACCTGGTAGCAAGGCTCCAACTGCCGCCGTTATAACTTAAGAAATAAAGAAAAAACATTACTGCTACAAACCCTGCCGTATACGGATCATTAAACAACTGACTGTGACCCTGCGGCAGATGCTCCCAGATGCCGGTAATGGAATTTACGCCGCCCATCCGGTTTACTACCAGCACAAACATTACCACACCTCCAAGCACCTGTACTATAAACTGGATCAGGTCCGTTATAATCACACCCCACAAGCCGCCGAAAGTAACGTAGATTAAAGTAACCACACCTGAAACAAGGATACCGGTTGTCATTGGGATACCGGCAACTACTTTCAGCAATATACCAATAGCGGCCCACTTGGCGCCTACATCAAAAACTTTGAGTAACACTCCTGACCATGCTACGATTTGTTGTGTAAGAACATCATACCGTATACTCAGGTATTCGAGCGGGGATTGTATATGCAGTTCCCTGCGTAAACGAACCCAGTAAACCGGGAATATTTTTGCAGTGGCAATTATTACAACGCCAACAGGAAAAGCCCACCACATAAACATAGTGAAACCATGAGTATAGGCAACGGCTGCATAGGCTACAAACACAGCGCCGCTATGTCCTGATACATGATGAGAAATACCTGCCAGCCACCACGGCAGGTTTCCCCCTGCTACAAAATAATCCTCAGAGTTGCTGCTTTTAAAATAAGACCAGATGCCGATAGCAATCATCACTAAAAAGAAGCAAACAATAACGGCTATATCAATAATGTTGAACTTCATTAAGGTATTTTAATTTTTACAAGTGTTTTATTAAGCATGAATTTAGTTATTTAAGGTAGTACCCTAAACTTGTAACTGTTTTTTAACCACAGAGGTTGCAGAGGAGGAAACACAGAGGGCGCAGAGGAAACCTCTGCGCCCTCTGTGTTTCCTCCTCTGCAACCTCTGTGGTTAAAAAACTGGCTGAACGGCAGATGGTTATAAGTTGTTTACAATTGACCCTACACTAACCCTCATCTTTTACCAGCCTTTTGAATTACGGTTTCCAGATTCACCGGGGTGCCGCCATTACGTTTGCTCTCATCAGCCGCTTCCATAAAGGCGTAAATTTCAAGGGTATCTTCAGGCGGAACAGGTGGCTTGCCTGTTTTAAAAAAATTTATAATCTGAACCAACAGGTTATCGTACCCTTTGAAGGGCCCGAGGGAAAGGTTGCCCTTGCTGCCGTAGGCTGTACCTCCATAGTCATGCGTTCCCGTTCTGGTTCCCCTGAAAGTGCCTATCCTTCCGTCTTTCCATGTGCCTGCAACAACATCCGTATCGTTGGTGCTTATCCGGATAACCTGCTTACAGCCGGTGCCCATCAACGTGAATAATATTTCTACCCCATGTACCCCGTACCAGAAAAGATCGGGATGGGTTTTTTCTAATGTAGCCGGACTAAAAGTGTCGGCGCCCAGTACAGTGC
>CAXTDO010000133.1:2226-10254 GCA_964242315.1 uncultured Flavihumibacter sp. | reverse complement strand
GAATATATCTCCCACCAAGATAAAATTTGTAAAACTGATTCTCAACAGAGGGTACTACGCCATGTGACCAAAGGAGCGCTTCGTAATCGTTTAATAAAATGCAAGTTCCGCGAGGCAAGGCAAAATTATCGATGCCCGGCATACCATCCGCTTGCAGTTTTGCTGCTACATACCGCATGTCTTCCTCAAAATTTACTTCTATCAGGTCAACGGTTTGGATGCCATTGCCGAGTAAACTGTCTTTTAGCCCTTCAGTTTCATCTTTAGTAAAAAATGTACGTTTATGTATGACAACGCGCTTTGGAAATTCGTCCATCGTCCGGTAGAACATATCAATAATTGATGTGCCGAATTTATAAGCATCGTTGTAAGACAAATGTGGGCTTTTTTGCCGATCCCAAAAAAGCTGATCTTCAACCTTCGAAAGCCGGTATTTCAGTCCCTGGCCCATCGAATTATAAATGTGGCTACAGCCTAAAACAATTTCTGAATGGCTTCCCTGTGAGGTTACGCTGTAGCCAATTCCAGCAAACGCGGTGTTTTTGTCTAACGAATCCAATATCCACGGCGTCCGTAAGCTTTTAACATAATATGAAAGAGAAAGCCACCAGTTTATCTGGCACTGCAATGGATCATCCAAAGTATCTTCTTTTATGAATTGTGTGGCTACACCACGTTCGGCGCAATAAGCCTTAAGATAGTCGTGCAGGTCATAATGCTCATTATCAATATCGTATGATGTGAATTCCAACCAGCGCAATGGTATAAAAATAACCACTACCTTTTGCAATCCATCTTTAATCATCTTTTCGATTGAAGCGACTAATTGATTACGTATATCCTTTGCAGCGTTTTTAATTGTGTCGACTGTCGTAGGTTCATGGGTATATACCCAGTTTTCAGTTCCGGGATCAGGAACAACTAGTTGCGCTGCAAATGCACGCTGAAAGCCAGGAAATGGAAGAAGGTAAGCTTTATTTATGCCTTTGGAATCAATCGGAGTCAAATGACGAGAAAGAAAAGTCTTCAAGTTTGAAGAATCCGGCTGAGGACAAATAACGCCCAGTCTTATTAAACCTTTACCAGGCACGTTGTTACTGTCAGCAAAATCGTAAGGCTTTTTCTCTAATAGGCCTCGCATCGGATGAAAGTCGCGTGGGATTTGTTTCATCCCTGAATCCTGCGGTGCAAAAATCAATTCTGGCTCGCTAAACTGCACTCCATGATGATGAATTAAACGTTTATTGAATCGTTCGGTGAGTTGAGTTCCACCAGGCTTTTGAGTGGTAATACTGGCGAAAGCATTGTCTCGATCAATTTTAAATACATGTCCAGAACCGGATTTAAACGGATAATCAATTTCAATTATGCCATTACCGCCGGTAAACAGCAGGGTTCGCCATATTTTGATATAATCGTTGAACTTGTTGTTCCAAATTTTATCAAAATAGGTCAGGCCAATTTCTTGAAAAACTTCCTTACCGATCTTTCCTTCAATTTCTGAACTTACTTTAAAATCGGGCATCAAAGACAAATAATAATTTTTTCCATCACTATTAATAGCAAGCCTGACAGCGGCATGCGTTTGATATACAACATTATCTATTCGTTTTTGGCTTACAGTAGATGTTTCCCAAATCAGATTGCGTTTATTACAGAGCAAATTTGCCGTGTTAGCTAACAGGTCTGTTATTGCTGACAGTAACAAACTGTGAAACGCTGTATCTTTTTGCAGATTAAAGTTACTTAGAGGCACGCGTGTAATCTTCCCTTTCATTCGTTTAGAAAAAACATGGTTAATGTCAGTTAAGGTGCCTAATGCATATACCATACTTTTATAGGGAACAGCTACAATACGTCGGTCGGCAGTTAGTTCTCGCAATAGCGTCCATGGCTTTTCACCTTCATGAAAAGGAAATTCGAATTGAAATACTTCCTGCGGAAAACCTATTTGAAAAAGATTACTTTTAATTACAGTATCAATTCTTGTTTGTGGAAGCAAAAACTTCGTTGTGTCTGAAGTGGAGCTGCTTACAGCTAAATGTGATTTAAACTTCTTAAATAGTTCTTCGTTGTTTTTAGTGCAGGCATTTGCCAGTGATATAAATAATTGATCAAATCCATCAGTAGGAATATAAAATGCGGTTCTTCCATGTAGTCTTGCCGTTTCAATCAACTGGGTAACTTTCGGAGGAATGTCACGACCATAACCGCACCAATAGAGACGTCCTGACCCCTGTCTACTATAACTTGCTATCAATGTATTCATCACGGATTCATCTCTTCCGCTGTAACCTGAAACGATAAGATGTTTGTCCCCCAAATAATTAATAAGGTGTTGTCGAAACGTGGCATCCTGTTGAGCCAGTTCAGTCGTTGTATTTTTCAGCGGTCCATATTTATAATCGCCATGTAGTTTAATATATGGCAGTTCTGATCTATTTAAAGGTCTGTTTATTCTGTCAATCGTATCAAGCGTAATGTCGATAGGCAGCAAATTGGCGGCATGCGAAGCGATTATTCCCAGATCGTCGAAGTTAGTAGACCATACAGATTGGATCATACCCGTTTCATGTAACAAGCAAAGAAGTTTATATCCGATAGATGGCTGCTTTTTTTCGCAAATACGTTGAAAGAACTTTCGTCGATCATCTTCGATAGGGTAACATTCTTCAACATAAAACGAATATTCTTCCTCGGTGTTAGCGGCGGGATATATGCCTTCGCCATCTATCCATCTTTGAATTTGTTCTTTTACTTGGTCAGATTTTATATCCAATCTCTGCTGACTATTCGTATGTTTGGAAGTATAAAGGTTCTTTTTCCAGTCCCAAATGCAATCGCCGGCAGAAGGAATTCCAGACGTGATGGATGCTCCTGCTCCCAATAAAGCACAAAAGATATCATTTCGGCTAATTTCTACAGAGCGAACAAACTGATCCTGTTCAAGAATTAAACCATTCATTTTAGAGCTATTTGGGTTAGAGGTTCTTTACCTCAACACAAGCGGTGCCAATCTGTCTGAGTTAGATTTCGAAGGAAAATATGGCAGGTTACAGAGAATAGATTTCATGAAAATGCCGTTTTGACGTTCTTGGCGGCTCGATCCTTGAAAAAGAGAAATGTGCAAATCTTTTACAAATTAAAGCAGTCATGAACTCAAGCTCATAACTGCTTCATTTCCAGTGACCAAGTAGGGCAAGATTTGGCGACCCCTAATTATAATGATAAGAAGCTTTAAGATAATGGTTATAAAAAATGAAAATTCGATTGGCTTTTAGACCATGATTTGGAATCTCTGGGATTGCTCTCTCACCCAGATCAAAGAAATCGGTCGCCAAATTTCTGTCGCTTCATGCTCGCTTTGTTGGCGTCAAGCTGATTACCTAACCTTAAACAAATAACAAAACCATAAACAAACCCATGAGCCCAAGGAACACTTGGCTTTATGCCTCTGTTAGTTTTAAACTCTATCCATAGTGCCGCCTGTTTTGTTCCGAGTTCTTTCCAAGTCATTTGTGAACCTTTAATATATGAGAGACATCGATTTTTATTTTTTTATTTTAACCAATTTGTCGTTCCTAAAATACAGATGATAGCCTTTTGTATAAATATATTCTTCAAACTTTCCTTCAGTGGTTTCTTCTTCTAAGGTTATATCAGGTTTGCCAAGTGCCAATGATGCCCATTGACGAGTCATTCCAAGCTTCGGCATTCCTTCGGTAATGGCCTCCCAGATGGAGTCGGGAATATTAATACTAGCCCGAGGATTATTATAAGTAAAAAAAAGGTTGAAATTAAAAGATTTTTTAAAACTGGAAATTGTATTAGTACCGCAAATGACTAGTTCAATACAACTATCAATAACTTTCCGTTTCTGGTTCATATATTGAAAAGTTATCTTTACGGGCGTCTCCCAACTGCCGAAATTCACATCTTTGAAAGTTACTTGTTGTAACCTGCGGCCATTCAGAGGAAATAATGCATAAGCTTTCGTTGTTTTTAAACGACCTGCGAAAGTAATATCATCTCGAAAAATAGCTCCTTTTATCGAAAAAGTTTGCCGCTGACCTTCCTCGAATTCCTGTTTTGACAGATCGAATGCATCAGTGGGAAATTCATAATAGATGGTATCTGTCGCTGCTTTATCTTTCATCTTAATGGTAGTGACTTTATGCCTTACCTGGTTGACATCGGTTATATTTGTAGAGAGAACATCTATTATTTCATAAAATTTCCCTGCCACTGATGAATAGGATATTCCTGTCATCACCGGTCCGTCGGTGGTATAAACGAAGTGGTTAAAAGGAAGGATTTCCCTCATTGCTAATACGGGGGTTTTATCTGGGAAGTAAAACACCATACCTGGATGATACTGGTAAACCGGGATACAACCGCAACTATCAAGATAAGCTGTTTTCAGTTCAGTTTGACAGGTTGCCACTAAGGGCAACGATAAAAGGTAGTATAAAATTAGTTTTAACATCATTTATTGTTTTAGCGATCACTATGTATAACGTCAATGAGATGACCTGTTTGATTATGATGACTTGTAGCTATAGAGCTTGCCAGTCTTTCGTCTGTAGTAGAAGCACCTAAAGGCCGATCTTCATCAATGCACCATGGCTGATGCACCGTGACGAGGAAGACGGTTTCATTCATTGCAAAAAGGGCATCGTTTCTTGCCTTTGAATCAGCTTTAACCAACGGAGAATGAATGGACCGATTTAATAGCCTCGCGGCAGCATTTAGCGATTTTTGTACTGCAGTTATTTTGGTAACTGTAGATATTTTCTTTGTCATGATTGTCTATTTTAATTAAAAATGTTGAATGGTATGGTAAAACTTATCCCTATTTCATTGCGGTTCCAGAACCGTTTAACAGTATTTATTTGGTTTGTTATATCATCGAACCGGATATAAAATTCAGCATTGACTATGGGCTGATCTTTAACTGTATTTTGAAAAGGAATCACATATCCCAAAGTGCCGCTATAAATAGTTCGATAGCTGGATTTAACATCCACTGAAGGAAGGATGTGAAACCCTGACAGTGTCTTTCCGAAAAGATAATAGAGATTAGCAGCGATGTTCCAAGTTGTATATTTAGTAACTGGATCGGTATAAACACTGTATTTTTTTGCAATACTCCTTGAAGTGTCGCCGCCTGCGTTAACCGTTTTTACCGTTTGATCAATAGATATGGGCGTTAACCGGCTAAGATTTGTTGTTTGTTTCCTGGATAAGGTTACGTTTAGAAAGAAGGTATGATGTTTTAATTTATTTTGATCGAGGTGATTGAAAGCAACTCCTCCCATAAAAGCATCAATACCAGTTTTTATTATTTGACCTGAATACTGAAGTGAAGGGTCATAACTGTTGTAGCTTGTTCTCGAATAGCCACCAAGTAAAGTAAACCAGGAAATTTGTATTCTTTTAAAAGACAACAACAATAATAGGGAATCATAGTCATGCCTTAATGTGGTTTGAAGTGCAAGTTGTTTATTAGTCCTGTAAGATAAAAGGCTGTTTGCATGTATCATGTCCACGGAATCCAGTTGTGCGCTGATGGTGGCCAGTGCTGTTTTGGCAGCGGCTACAGTTTTAGATTGCTTCTGCAGGTTATCTAACAATTCATTATTTCCTGTAAAGTATATACCGAGCGAATCAACCGATTTTTGAACTAAGTCCAACAAATCTGACTCTTTATTTAGTTTTTCGCCATCCGAATTTTGCTGCAAAGACAATAGGTATCTGGTTCTCTGGTAAGAAGAATCAGAATAATTTCTTTCAATTGCGGATACTGCATGGTGATAGGTATATAATAATTGCGCTTTTTTTAACGCTACATCGCTTGCCTCATTGCCTGACCAGGTATAGGATGGTCTACATAGTTTAAAATTGTACTGCGCCTGCATATCTACTCCTGCATTAAGAGAAGAATTGGAGAACAACGCTGCATAACTTTTATCAGTTAATCCCCCTGACAAAGTAAAGCTCAGGTAAGATATATTACCCTGATCAGCCACAAGCTGCTGTTCAAACGATTTTCCGTTTTTAAATTTCTTGTCAGACTGCTGCAATGGGAAAGTGCCTTTTGCATTAAATGACGCATTGATTGGGTCTATGGTGGCAAAACTGGCGATCGCACCAGCGCTTGGACTGGATGAAACAAGTTTATTAAAAGCGCTGTTAATTATTTTGTTAAAATCACCTTTGCTAATTCCTGTCTGGGCGCAGATCCGCAAGGAACTAAATACTGTCAAAAAAATAAACAAAATTAATTCTTTCATATTATATTCTATTTAGGTAATTCCTTGATTTAAACTAAATCAAAAAACATGTATTGATACCATATTTTGAAAACGTTTAATCATCATTTTTCGGGCGTTTGTTTCCGAAGGCAAAAGCATTAATCCTTCTAATAAGACAACCTTCATTTAGATCTTTTATTGAGTCTGAAGTTCCTTGTCATTTCTTAGTGGGTGGTGCTCGACCTATCAATCTTCTATCCTTAATACTGTGATGCGATTGTATACAATACTTTGGGATTATTTCATGAAAAAAGAAGTGTGTCATAGTTAGACCCTTTAGTGATAATTGATTCTGAATTTCAATTGCTAAAGTTGATTTCATACTGCGCATGTTCTTTTTCACAAATATGAATTTTAAAAAAAGTAAAAAAAACAGGTAATATACCGGACAGGAGGGGTATTAAAAACCGCTTTGTCGGGAGAAATACCCTTTATCAATTTATTTAATTACGCGATTTTTACTTTGCAACTTGAGCGGAAAGTTTTCTAAAAAGGACGCTTTTTAAATATTTAAACTCAACAAAGCTGCATTAATTTAGTAGTTTCCTATTGTCGACGTAGGAAGCTTTGAAAAAAAATCAATTCACCATTAAAACTTAATAACATGGAATTTCGACCAGACCCTTATCGAAATATTGTTGGATATGCCCAAAAATTTAAACAGAGACTCAAAGAGCTTTTAAACAACCAACCTGGACTTGCATCGCCAACGGTTGAAGCCGACGTTTTTGCAGTTCTAATGGACAAAAATAATGTCAATAGATTGCTAACGCATCGCGATTGTGTTAAACTAGCAGCGATAATTGGCATTGCAAATGATGGATCGCGAGCAATAACAATATCTTTATTAGCTGTTGGAAGCGATGGAAAAGTTTTACCACAACATCGTTTGCCACCGGAAGATCACGATTTTCTTCTTGGTGAGGAAGTTTGGCCGGACAAGATAACTATCAATGAGATGGATACTTTTTTACCACTTCCATAATCAAAGAACTAATGTTTTGGTTGAAGCAAATATATTATGGGCTCCAGGTATTTTGCCTGGTAGCCCTAATTTTTAATCGATACCGTCTTGCCAGAGAAAATCTGGTGTTCATCCCAATAATCTTTTCCAGTTTACTAATTCAATTCCTTGGTGACCTTTTAAAGGCAAGAGGATTAAGCTATTATTTTCTCTTCCATATCTATATACCGGTAGAGTATGTTTTTCTAGGCGTATATTACAGCACAATACTTATAAATAAGGTGGTGCGTTTTTTTATCACTTTCTCCACAGTTGCTTTTTTTCTCTCCTACCTTGTATATTATTTGCTAGATTTCGATGCATTCATGGCACCTAGCTTTTCTCAGTTTGTCGTTTCGTCCGTTTTGATATCTATTTGCGTTGTTATTTATTTTATAGAATTGTTTCAAAAAGAAGAAAATTTAATATTACTGCGTGAAACCTCTTTTTGGGTTAATGCCGGCAATTTATTATTTTACGCGGGATGTCTGTTTGTTATGGGTCTGTATTTCTCGTTGAAAGAAAGAGATGCCGTTTTAGCTGGGAAAGTGTTATCGATTAATCATGCTTTGAATCTTCTCTTATATTCATTCTATTTAATTGGTTTTACATGTTTTCAGAACAAAAAGATATTGTGAAAGTTATTGTTGCCGGAAGAACACTGATTCTTTTTTTTGCCATTGTAATAATTTTTATTGTTTAAGCATATAG
>CAXTDO010000133.1:0-2216 GCA_964242315.1 uncultured Flavihumibacter sp. | reverse complement strand
AGTAAATGGCATTGTTAATAATATTAATATAGAAGAAAACATAGCAAGCATCTAGCAGAAAGAGACCGCCTTAAAATCGAATTTCAAAAAGAGCTGTTGGTTGCACAAATTGAAATTCAAGAACAAACACTAAAGACGATAGCCCAGGAACTTCATGATAATATCGGTCAGACTCTTGGACTGGTGCAGATTATGATGAATCTTATGGAGGTTGAAAATCAAATGAGTATAGAGAAATTGCAGCATTCTCAACAGATACTTGGCAAAGCAATCGAAGACTTGCGTTCTTTGTCAAAAAGTTTTCAAGCGGATTATATTTTGGATCGGGGTCTTATTACGGCAATCAAATTTGAAATGAATTTGCTGGAAAAGATTAACATTAAAACGCACTTGGAAATAATAGGTACATCGTCCGAATTGGGATCAGAAAGGGAATTGCTTTTATTTCGTATATTTCAGGAAGCGATTAACAATACTGTAAAACATGCCAATGCTAGTTCTATAACTATCATCATGCACTTTACATTAGGGACCTTTTTGTTAGATATTCAAGACAATGGGGCAGGCTTTGAAACTGGTGTTACTTCTAACGGTAATCATTCGGGTTCAGGTCTTCGTAACATGCGGAATAGGGCAAATTTATTGGGTGGTGATTTTTTTATTGAAAGCAATATCGGTCGAGGAACCCGAATTCACATAAATATTCCAATTCAAGAATTATGAAACCTTCTGTGGCGCTTGTTGATGATCATATTCTTATCCGTGACGGATTGGTGCTCTTACTTCAAAAATTAGAATACCCGGTTATCTTTGAAGCTAACAATGGGATCGATTTTTTTGAAAAAATGAAAAAAGCTCCAATACCGGACATAGTTTTAATGGATATTAATATGCCCGTTATGGATGGGTATGAAACAACGTTGCAGTTAAGAAAACACTATCCAACCATTAAGGTGCTGGCTTTGTCAATGTACGATCATGAAAAGGCGATTTTACGCATGATTCGTGCGGGAGCAAAAGGCTTTATTTTAAAAAATTCACGTCTTAATGAACTTAACGACGCTTTGCACGGTTTAATGTCGAAAGGTTTTTATCAATCTGATATTGTCACGGGAAAATTAATCCATTCGGTTAATCAGCTTGATGATATAGAAAACGTTGATTTCAAGGAGGCCTTAAAACTCACAGCTAAGCACATAGAATTTTTAAAGTTGGTGTGTACGGATATGACTTACAAAGAGATTGCAGAGGTCATGCGTATGAGTGTTCGTACAATTGATGGCTATCGGGAGGAACTTTTTGCAAAATTAAATGTCAGAAGTCGAATTGGCTTGGCCATTTTTGCTATAAAGGAAGGAATTATGGTCATATGAATTTACGGATTTCATGATCTTCAAGAGCTCAATGACGCAAATCACTTCTAAATAACATGTATGCCAGTGAAAATTATATAGTCTGATTTTTTGACAATTTATTGGAAAAAACATTTTTTTACATCTGAGAATTCCTTAGCTGCCCGACAAATGCCGAATGGCTTCATACAATGATGAAAGCTATTTGTCCCTTATATAGTCAATCCTGCAAGGGGAGAAGTCATTTTTTCAACCCCAAATAAACACAAAAAATATCAATGCGTTAAGCCTTTACAAAGCTTCCGTCTTACATCCCGGTCAACCTTGGTGACGCCTTGGAGTTAAATGAAAGCGGGCATAGAAACCCATACCCCAAAGTTATTACAATAATACTGTGGGATAACCTATCAAGCGTAAATCCGTTCTTCATTGTAGAGATAGAAAATTATTTTCTCTATCCGGGCAATAGATCATATAAGAATGCCAGAACTTTCTAACAGTGAATAACTAATCACAATAATATTCCTAATGGGTGGGATCATCCTAGTGACAAGTCAATTACATAAAGTCTGATGGTGTTAGTAAATTAGCTGTAAAAAGCTGTGATACGATATAAAGTTAGTTTAACAGAAGTAGAAACCGAACAGTTAGAAAAGATATTGAGCAAGGGTAAGCATAGTTCTTTACAATTCCGTAATGCGTGTATCCTGCTTAATGTAAATGAATCAAAGGGTATTCAGAAACTTTCCAATGAGCAGATTGCAAGTGTATTGCATATCAATATCAAAACAGTAGAAAGAGTAAAGCAACGTTTTGTAGAAGAAGGTTTTGAAGCATGCATAGAGCGTAAGGCGTACCCGCAAG
>CAXTDO010000132.1:0-10342 GCA_964242315.1 uncultured Flavihumibacter sp. | reverse complement strand
CAGCACTACATGGGAGTATGATCCCTCAGTTGATCAATGGACATTAAAAACCAATTTCGAGAGAAGTGGAAGAAGCGGTGCAATCGGCTTCTCAGTAAAAGGCCGTGGTTTCATCAGCACAGGAAGAAGCGGAAACAATCCATTTGACGATCTGGAAGAATTTTTTCCTGATCAAACATATAATGCAAATGATTAAAAGATATATATTAATACTCGCCGCCTTCGGATCGTTGTTCCTGGTGTATAAGCATCATTATAAAGAAGATGAAAAATCGCCGGATGACCAACTGCCTGTGCAGGTCTTAGCGTACCGGACATCTTCGGGATGGGGGTATGAAATTGAAGTGGAGGGTAAGGTATTTATTCACCAGGATAATATACCTGCAGTACAAGGTAATAAAAGTTTTCAGTCGGCTGATGATGCTTTAAAAGTTGGAACACTTGTACTGGATAAGATGAAAAATAATAAAAAGCCGGTTATTACTGTGGATGAGTTAAAAGCTATGGGAATTAAAAATATGTAAGACGCTGTTTCTAACCCCAGTGGAAGCAGGTATTAATTGTTAATGGTTAATTGTTAATGATTAATGCTTGTTCTAATTAACCATTAACAATTAACCATTATAAAAAGTGCATTACTTCTTCCTCCACTCCTCCGCAAAAGTGATATAGCTTTCACTCATGGGTAATTCCTTAACAGTAAGCTGCACTCTTTTATTATAAATGGATTTTACTTTGTCAACAGGAACGATATAGCTGCGGTGAATTCTTTTGAACCGGTCTCCGGGAAGCTTCTCCAGCACCTTCTTCAGCGGCATTAAAGTAAGCACGGGCTTTTCATTGGTTTGATGTATCTTGATATAGTCTTTAAGGCTTTCAATGTATTCCACATCGCTAAGATTGATCTTTATCATTCTATATTCGGAACGTACAATAATACTATCATCAGCGTGTTTAAGAAAGGTTTTTTTATATTGAATAAATTGAATGGCTTTTAATACTGCCCGCTCGAATCTTTCAAATTTTATGGGTTTCAGCAGATAGTCTAAGGCCTCCAGGTCAAATCCATCCATTGCAAATTTTCTGTAAGCGCTCATAAAAATAACTATAGGCTTAATACTTAAAGAGTTCACCAGCTCTATGCCCGAAATTTCAGGCATGTTTATATCAACAAACATCAGGTCTACCGGATTGTTCTGCAAAAACGAAGCGGCAGCGCCGGCATTACTAAACGTGTTAACGAGGTGCAATGGTGAGAATCTTGAAGTATAAAATTTTATTAACTCCAGAGCCTGAGGCTGATGGTCTATCGCAATACATTTAATTTGCATAAAAATATTTATTGATGAAGGTGTAGCATTGTTAATGTGAGGTTAACCGGTTTATCGACGATACCGCATATATCATAGATGTAGTTGTCTTTAAAAAAGGTTGGGTTAATTATTTTCTCAATTCATAGCAAGAAGTTAAATCGTTTTTAAGCCGATTCTGATGAGCGAATTTTGAAAATATTAAATGTTTTCAGGATAGTGATGTATATGACATTACAAGAAAATTCGGTTATACCCAACCATTTCCTGTATCTACTACATCTGATCTTTAAACCGTCGCATACTAATTGGAAAAAACAGAAAGTATCATACAAGGTTGTATCAAATGGGATCGTTATGCCCAGACGCAATTGTATGAACTGTTCGCCGACAAAATGTTTGTAGTGTGCTTAAGATATTCCAGAAATCGCGAAGAAGCCGAAGAAACCCTGCAGGAAGGGTTTATGAAAATATATAAATTTATCCCTCAGTATAAATCTGCCGGTTCATTTGAAGGGTGGATCAGGAAAATTATGGTAAATACCTGTCTTGAAAAATATCGCAGTAAACCCCAGATGCATGTGATAATGGATATTGAAATGGTTGCTGTTGAAGATATAGACAATGAAGACATCCTTAATAGATTAGGTATCAAAGAATTGTTGAAGATGATACAGTTACTGCCACCGGCTTACCGGATGGTTTTTAATTTATATGTTTTTGAAGGAATGAAACATCGTGAAATTGCACTCGAACTGGGAATATCGGAGGGCACCTCAAAATCTAACCTGTCAGACGCAAGAAGTTTGTTAAGGAAAGCAATCAATAAGAATAGTGAAGTTGCAATAAAAAATATTAATTATGTATGAATGAAAAGCTACACGATAAAATGCCTTCACATAATATAGATGATTTATTCAGGTCTGCAATTGAGCCATTTGAAGAATCACCTTCTGCAGATGTTTGGGAAAATGTTGAAAAGAATCTTGACCGGAATAACATCATTAACATAAAAAGAAAATATAATAATTTTAAGAAGATTGCTGTTGCTATGGTGGTGATACTCTCATCAGCCCTTGTGTACGAGTTTCAAACACAGCATGGTCTTTTAAAAAGCGAACACACTGATAATGCAACAGTAAAGAGCGATTTGTCGGCAAATAATATTATTAAAAGTAAAGGCAATGGCAAAGAAAATTCAAACAGTTTAGTAGGCTCAAACCTACCGCAATCGTCAGGCCGGTCTTCCAATGCCGTAAATGCTGATGATGCACCTGATGTTAACAAACCTGCCGTGACGTTGCCAGATTACCCTGATCTTAAGAAATCATTTGTGCAAAGCTTTAAAACCGGCATTGATAAAAGGTTTGAACCACCTGTTATTACACAATCTTACCCGAAGGTGAATCGTAACAGCAACGGTTCATCAGAAGAAACAATTGCAAACAATAATGCTACGGCTATACGCATCAATAAAAATGCGGAGCAGCCACTCTTATCAGCAGTGCCATCAGCTATCGATCTGCTCTCCGGTAATACTCATAATAACCTGTACAGCAGCGCTGCGAATCGTTTGAAATATCATCAACCTTCTAACGATCATCATTTATCTGATCTGGCACAGCAATCGATTAAGCTATCAGATAAGAGATCTTACTTCTCGCTAAGCCTGATATTTTCACCTGATTTTACCTCGAGGTTTATAAAAGAAGACTGGCCTATTAACCGGGAAGATAGGCTTGATGAGATACGAAAGAGCGAGCGTTATGCTTTCTCTTATTCTTTAGGTGCTTTAGTTGATTACAGGTATACTAGGCACTGGGAAATTCAATCCGGCTTTATGCTTTCAAGGGCAGTTATAAATATTGATCCAAAGTTTATTTTTGCAAGGCCTGATGATTTGGGAGATGTCAAGTATAAATTTAATTCTTCTTCCGGATATTCTTATTTGTCACCACATTCTATGTCGCGACCAGCATTCGGAGACAGCCTTCATGCATTTAGTTCTATAAGTTCACTGATGTACTTAAGTGTTCCGCTGAGTTTCAAATATAATATAGCCCGTAAAAAGTTTAATTTTTATGCATCAGCCGGCGCTGCTGTAAACATACTTGTTAAAGATAAAATAAAAACTTCTCTAGGTAATTCAGGTAATCGCGAGGATGCGGTAAATCATGATATCAGGGGATTGAAGCCTGTTTATTATAGTGCATTGCTTGCTGCGGGAGTATCTTACAATATCAACAAAACAGTTGCGTTGAGTTTCACTCCTACTACCCGTTTAGCGCTGACATCCATTAACAAGGATGCGCCGGTTAAATCTTACCAGCAGTCACTTGGATTGGTGGCGGGCGTTCAGATTGGTTTGTAGAAGCAAGATTTTCAGTATTAAAATTAATTTAAACATTTTGTATCGAAATTCTGTAAATAAATTTTAATCCTGAGAATCCTGCTACCAGGAACTAACCTGTGCATTTATCCAATTGATTCTTTTACTAAGGAAATCCGACAGGTTATCAACTTCGTTTTGATAACCACCGGACACGATCTGACCATCGTAAGAACTGGCATTCAGCATATCCCAGCGGAAATAATTTTCTTTTTGAGAATATTGAAGAGCGATATTGTTAGTGGTAACATAACTATTGATTGAAGCGATGGAGCCATACATTTCAGACCATATCTGCTTAAATCTTTCTTTATAGTACGGATGATAATTGAATAAGCCTACAATCCAGTTAGCGTTTTGCACATACCATCCCTGAGGGTCGCTTCCTGTGTAGCCACCTGACGACAAATCAAAATCCCACACAGGCCCCATGTATATCTTGCTGTTTTTACCATAGAAGAAGCAGCTTCCGTATAACACGGCATCACGGTTTCTCATTACTTCATTTACAATCACCCATTTGATCCAGGAGTCCAGGTCTATCTGCTGTCTTACATCGATGTAATTGTTGATACTGTCTTCCATCGACTGAAACTGATGCTGAATATAATTAAACTGAAGATCAGAAAGCGCATCGGGCTCTTTTAAAACGATCGGCACTGTTGAGGCGGTTCTAAACCACTGGGTTCCATCAAGCCTTTGGTCGGCTTCCACCAGATAACTACCGGTTATATCTGCGGGCTTCTTAATATCCATGGTAGTGATGTTCAGGCGGTCGGTTCCGGTTTTTACTGTTTCAGTCAGAAGATAATTTCCAATGTATTCGCCGTTCATGATTACTTCAACAAATCTTCTCCGGGGTGTCCATGCAAGTCCGATTCTTTCACTAAGTTCAAAAGCAACATCATTACGCATCAAAGTTTTATCAAAATAATTAGCGAGCAATGCCCATTCTTTGTCGGCCGGCATTCCTAATATTCGTGATTTTGATGACAGCTTGATTTTATATGGTTTTTTATCCTGGTACCACGTTGAGTTTCCCCTGCCTCTTATCTGGATTTTACCATCATATAAGCCGTCGGTAAAATCAAGATTGCCATCGATCTTCATGCTGCCATTAACGTATTCGTCTTTTGAAGCAACCGGTGCGTCTGTATTAATATAAATAATGGGTAAACCGGTAAACGCTTTAAGTTTAACCGTATATGTTTTCTGTAAACCGCTTTTGGCAGTTACTGTATAAACAACCGGGTTGGTAAAATCATTGACTGTTACACCGCTAAACTGTTGCACTCCATCTACTGTAACCGTGCCACCTGTAGTGACAAAATTTGCTATCAGTGAAGCTTTACTGTTGTTATTGCCTGATACTCCTGCTACGAGCGTATCGTAGACGATACAATTTATGTCGCTTTCACTTTGTTCAACGTTATTGGCCGCAACTATTTGAAATGATATCAAGGTATTTGCCGGAGAATAAAAAGGGGGATCTTTTTTACAGGCGGTTAGTATAAGCAATAATACATTTACTACGAGTAATGTTTTTTTCATAGGATGTTTTTACATTTCTCTCTTCGCCGGATTAAAAGCGAAAAGAAAACCATGGATTAAAAAACATTAACGGTGGTAGGAACCTATTATTGCAATGTGTGTATTAAGATTGTATTACGTCATGTAATTAATTTGCAAGTGTTTTTTTAACCACAGAGGGCGCAGAGGAGGAAACGCATAGGAGCTTCTCTGCGCCCTCTGCGTTTCCTCCTCTGCGCCCTCTGTGGTTAAAAAAACTATTTTGATGTTTAAATGCCTATAAGTCGCAATCGATAAGCGTTACCACTTATTTATCTCCGTATCCATCCATGCAATTCTTTTGGACAGGAAATTCTTCAAGCTGGAAACTTCATTATCGAAACTGCCTGTAAGTATGGAGCCATCATATACGCTTTCATTCATAATATTCCATCTCTTAAAATTCTGGCCCTGGCTGTATTGCAGATTGCTTTTCATTCCATCAATATAAGTAAGTATGGTAGCAAGCTTACCTGCTTTAACGCTGTTCCATTTGTCCTTCACTTTTTGCCTGTAGGCAGCATCGTTATCAAATGGCCACCCGATCCAGTCTGCGGTCTTAACATACCACCCTTCCGGATCATTGCCGGTATAAGCTCCGGATGACAGATCAAAATCCCAGACAGGCCCCATGCTGAACTTGCCGTTTTTATCTTTATAAAAATATACGCTGCTGTACATAATAGCATCCCGGTTGCGCATGATCTCATTAACTAAAAACCAGTTAATAAAAGAATCTGCATCTATGTTTCCCTGGAACGCAGTATCGGAGTACGCATTGTTATGAAGTATACTCTCTATCCTGCTTACATAATCTTTGATATGATTCAATTGAAGTGTGCTGATATTATCAGGATCTTTAATAACGAAGGGCAAACCCAATGGTGTATTGAACCAGAAATCACCATCCCTAAGTGCATCATTTTCTACCAGGAAGCCACCGCTGGTATCGTTTGCATTTTTTTCGTCCATATCGGTGATATTCAGTCTGCTATTGGCCACCTCAACGGTTTCGGTTAAAAGGTAGTTTCCTTCGTATTCGCCATTCATAAATACCTCCACAAACTTTCTGCGCGGCGTCCATGTTAGTCCAAGCCTTTCACTTACCTCACAGGCCACATCATTGCGCATGAGGCTTTTATCGTAATAATTGGCCAGCAGCGCCCATTCCTTATCTGCGGGCATACCCAGGATACCAGATTTAGAATTTAATTTTATTTTGTAGGGTTTTTTTTCAGCCAGCCATGTAGAGTTACCCCTTCCTTTTATTTGTATTTTTCCATTGTACAAACCATTGGTGTATTGCAGGTTTCCGTCTATGTTCATAGTACCGTTAACGTAGTCATCTTTTGATACTACCGGCGCTTCAGTGGTAATGTAAATTATCGGCAGGCCGGTGAAGGAAGCCAGCTTTACCGTGTATTCTTTTTTTAGCCCCTGCTGCGAAGTAACCATGTAAACTATGGGGTTAGTGAAATCGTTTTTAGTAACGCCGCTTACCTGTACAACATCGTTAACCGTTACGATGGCGCCGCTTGTAGTAAACGTTGCCACCAGTGCAGATCTATCGATGGCGGTTCCCGTCATGCCTGTTACCATGGTATCAGAAATGGTACAATTCAGGTCGTTTTTAAATAACGACGGGTTGATAGCTGTTGTGAAGTTGAAACTAAGAAGTTCGTCGGCAAGAAAACTGTTGCGATTGGGAGAAGGCTGTATGTCTTTTTTACAAGCTGACAATAAAATCATCAGGATGTTAAGTGCGAGTAAATATTTTTTCATGACCCAGGGTTTATAGTGCTTATAGGAAAGTGATGCTGAGATTCAAATGTTAAAACTTAAAGAGCATGGATAGCGAATGTGACCGTTTTACTACTTGCAGGTTTAATGGAAAGTATGTGGCGTATCAGCGTTATATTTATTAATCCTCATAAGGTGCTGATACAAGTGTACAGTAATAAACAGTGAAAGTCAATAGCAGCAATGATAATTGGTAAAAATTTAAGGTAAATGGCAACACGTTTACTATAGAAAAACGGCTTTCAATAACAATTGGATAACAGATCCGGTGATTCTTTTGAGGATTGATAGTGAATCCCGAATATTACTGGTGTCGGGTCAAGCATGAAATGTCGTATGAATTGCTATCAGCTATCAGCCGTCAGGTATCAGGAGATCAAAAACTGATAAGCTTTCCTCCTGATTGCTGACGGCTGATAGCTGATAGCAATTCATACGACATTTTATGTGTGACAAGACACTAGTAAACCTGCTGCTTCAGGGGTAACACAAAAATAAAACAGGCGCCTTCGTTTATTTTACCTGTTGCGCTGATAACGCCATCATGCTTACTGATGATCTTTTTTACGATGGCAAGTCCAATTCCATTACCTTCATATTGCGACTTGGAATTTAATCTTTTAAATACTTCAAAGATCCTTTCCTGGTATCTTTCGTCGAAACCGATACCATTATCCCGGATCGATATCCTGTAGAAGTTACCCGATTCGGAGAGGGTACCAGTGGGAGATTTTTCTGCTACCCGTTCGCAGTTAATAGTTATTACAGGACTTATATCTTTCCTGGAAAACTTTAATGCGTTACTAAGGATATTCTGGAATACCTGCCTCATCTGGTATGGTATCAGTTCCACTTCCTGAGGTGAGTTAATATTAATGATCGCTTTTTTTTCTTCAATAACGTGTTCAAGATCTAGGATCACATCGTCTATAATAGTTTTAATAGTAACGAATTCAAATGCGTCAGTGATGGATAAGGAAGAATAACTCAACAGGTTGTTGATGAGTTGTGTCATTCGTTTAGATGACGACATGATGCGGTCTATATAAGAGATGCCTGAAGCATTGCCCTTTAAATATTGGGCTTTGATAATGCCGGCAAAGGTTTCAATTTTACGGAGAGGCTCTTTCAGATCATGAGAAGCTACGGAAGCAAATTGTTGCAGTTGTTCGTTGCTTTCTTCCAGCCGGCTGTTTATAGTTTGCAATTCTTTGGTTCGCTCTTTTACACGTTCCTCCAAAAGAGCTGTAACTGATTTCTGTTCGTTTATATCTGTTAAGGTACATGCCCATTTAATTATCACACCATCAATTTCCACAGGTGTTGCCGTTAACAGATGATAACGGTATTGATTAGTTGCCAATTGCTTTATCCTGATTTCTGAAACGGAGCGTTCCTTATGCATACAGGCAATTTTGAGGCAGGTTAAAACAGAAGGGTCTTGCTCATGGGTTTCCGGAAACGTGGCGGCGTTTTCAGCGTACGTATACCAAAGGCGGTTTACAAATTCTATGGTGCCGTTATTTTTAACAGTAAATGCAATGTGTGGTATAGCTTCAATAAAAGAGTGTAACTCATTTATGCGGCTATGTAGTTCCGCTTCAGCTTTTTTGCGGAACTCATTTTCTTTTTGCAGCGCCAGGTGAGCAGTATTTAATTTTCGGGTTTGTTCAGAAAGCCGGTAAAACGTTTTAACCTTAAGTAACAAGATTTCCGGGTCCAGTGGTTTAGTGATAAAATCTATTCTCCCGGAAGCATACTCTGTGGGGATAACTCTTTTTTCAATGTTAATTGCCGAGAGGAAAATAACAGGAAGTTCTTCTGTTTTGTTATATCCTGAAATGATTTCTGCTACTTCAAAGCTGTCTATGCCGGGCATCTGAACATCAACCATCACCAAAGCGTAGGAGTTTCGGTGTATCTTTTTCAAGGCTTCTTCTCCAGAATAAGCTGTGTCTACTTCAAATTCATTAGTCTCTAATAATCTTTTCAGTGGGTAAACATTCTCGCGTTTATCGTCAACTATCAGGATCATATTCCCAAAACTACTCAAACATTTTTCTAATAATAATTTCCGGCAATAAAGAAAACACTTACTGTGTCATCTTTACCGGACCGGGAATTATTCCCAAAAAAAATGTTTAATTTTTTGTGATGAATTCGTCTAAATTCATCATGGCATTGGCTACAACTACCAGTGCGGCTGTTTCCGGATTGTTATGTTCGTCAACACTGCCGATAAGCTCGCAGGTTTTCTCAGCATCTTTTTTATATGCTATTAAAGCAGTAGCATATAATTTTTTCAGGATATCTAATTTACCCGTAGGAATAACTTTACCTAAGGCTAGGTAATAACCATTACTGATCATTTCTGTAACATCTGTTTTGTTAGCGGAGCTTTTTTGCATGACATAAGCATAGTAGCGACTGGCTTCCAGGTAAACGGAATCATTCATTGAAACGAGGGCCTGTAATGGTGTGTTGGTCCTGATTCTTCTTGCCGTGCATACTTCACGCGATACGGCATCAAAACTAATCATTGAAGGATAAGGTGCGGTACGTTTCCAGTAGGTGTACACTGACCTCCTGTACTGGTCTTTTCCATCGCTTTTAATCCACGAACGGTTATTATATGGCGACAGCCAGATGCCCGGTGGTTGCCAGGGCATTACAGGAGGCCCATACATTTTATCATTTAACAGCCCGCTGAAAAACAGTGCCTGATCTCTTACCTGTTCGGCAGATAATCTTACACGTGCACCGCGGCCATATAGTTTGTTGTAAGGGTCTTTTTCAAGCAATTCGTTAGTTGCTTTAGAATCCTGCCTGTAAGTGGCCGACATCACCATCTCTTTAAGCAAACGCTTCATGCTCCAGTGATAATCATTCATAAAACGATAGGAAAGATGATCCAGTAATTCAGGGTGAGTAGGCGCGGCGCCCTGTGTGCCCATATCTTCAAGGGTTTCAACAAGTCCTGAACCAAATAGCTGTTCCCATAAACGATTGACCATTGTACGGCTCGTTAACGGGTTTTGTTTACTTGTTAACCACATAGCCAGTCCAAGGCGGTTCCTCGGCGCACGGGCAGGAAATGGATTCAGCGCATGAGGAACATCAGGCTGTACCGCATTGCCTTTTGTTAACCAGTTGCCTCTTTCAAAAACATATGTGCTGCGATAAAGATCTGATGGGTTTTCAATAATAATAGGCGTAGTGTTTACGTGGGCATTCAGCAGCTCGCTGAATTGTTTGCCAGCCGAATCATAACCCG
>CAXTDO010000131.1:7551-10503 GCA_964242315.1 uncultured Flavihumibacter sp. | reverse complement strand
GCAGTGGACGGTGTAGCAACCTGGACGCCCGGCGACGTAAACGTTGCCAACAAGAAAGGCGGACTGGTAACCATTGCCAATACAAAACAATATGCTTCCCAGATGCCCAATCAAACCATCGCCATAAAAAAATGGGCTAATGACCACCGTACAGACGTAGAGAACATGATCATTGCTTTAGCCCAGGCCGGCGACCAGGTTCGCTCTTATAACGAGGCTAAGAAATTTGCCGCTGAAGTAAGCGCTAATGTGTACCAGGAAAAAGATGCCGCCTACTGGTTGAAATATTATAACGGTGTGGAAGAAAAAGACATCCAGGGAATGAGGGTAAACCTGGGCGGTAGCACCGTATTCAATCTTTCAGATATGGCAAACACGTATGGACTGGGTACAGATAAGGTTGACAGATATAAAGCGGTGTACAATACCTTTGGTAACCTGATGGTTAAGATGTATCCTTCCCTGATGCCTACTTTTATGCCCTATGAAAAAGCGGTGGATAAATCGTTCCTGTTAAGCGTGATTGCCAACCACCCGGAATTGATGGAAGGTAAAGCCATCACAACAACCTATGCCGGTGAGATTACATCAGAAATTTCTTCAAAATCTTACAGCATTGAATTTGGAAAGGGTTCTGATGTAATACAGCCTTCGTCTTACAAAGTGCTGGATGAGATCTTTGAATCTGCCGTTGTAGCCGAAGGGTTGAAGTTAGGGGTATATGGCCATACAGATAACAGTGGTTCAGATGATGTAAACGTTCCGCTTTCAGAGAAAAGGGCGCAGTCAGTTAAAAACTACCTGGTAAAAAAAGGGTTAACGGTAGCGCGTCTTGAAGCAAAAGGATACGGATCAACCAAACCAATTGCCGATAACAGCACAGAAGCCGGCAGGATTAAGAACAGGAGAGTGGAGATTGTACTTGGCGAGTAAATCATTAATGATTAATTATTAACGGTAAGCTGCTTGATTTTTTGTAGTCAATAACTTATTTAATCATTGAAAAGAACCCACTTGGCGAGTAAATTATTAATGATTAATTATTAACGGAAGCTGGCTGATTTTCAGTCAACAACTTAATTGGTTAATTATCATTGAAAGGAATCTACTCACCGTTAATAATTAATCATTAATAATTAATCATTAAAAGAGTTTTAGATGAAAAACATATTCGTTCCCTTCGGAAAAATAAGCAGGCAGGTGCTGGCCATTATGGTTGCGGGGCAGTTGGTGCTGGCGCTGTTGCTGTGGCACTTTACTTCAAACGGACTGATACCGCAACCCTTAACCGTAGCCAAAGCATTCCTCGGACTTTTAACAACAAGGTTACTACTGGATAATGTGCTTACCAGCATCATGCTTACATTTGAAGCACTGTTTTATTCTATTTTAATAACCCTGCTCTTTTGCTATTTATCCGTTATCCCTTTTTTTAAAACCATCGCTTTGTTTATTGTAAAAGCGAGGTACCTCACACTCACAGGCCTTATCTTCATCTTTACATTATTAACAAAAGATGGCAGCCAGCTTAAACTGTCGTTGCTGATGTTTGGTATGGTGCCATTTTTTGTTACCTCTTTCCTGGGCGTTATACTGAACATCGAAAAACAGCAATACGAGTTATGCAAAACACTTGGCTATAATTCCTGGCAAACCATTTATGAAGTGATTATTATTGGTAAAGCAGACCAGGTGTTCGAGATACTCCGGCAAAACTTTGCCATCTCCTGGCTCATGATAACGCTTGCAGAAGGATACGCTATGAGTGAGGGCGGTATTGGCGTATTGATCATCAAGTATAATAAATATGCTGACCTTACCACGGTGCTTGCTTTGCAATTTGTGATTTTTTTAATCGGGCTTGGATTTGATTATTTACTGGGCGCATTGAGGCATTGGTTTTTTCCGTATACTAAATTGAAATAAAACATGACGGTTCATACAAAAGCTGAGGTAATACTGAAAGCCGAAAACATACAACTATCCTTTGGCGACAGGGTTATTCTCAGGGATATCAACTTTAAAATACATGACATTACCCGGCCGGGATTTAAGCAGGGACAGGTTGTTTCCTTAATCGGAAGAAGCGGCATCGGCAAAACCCAGTTGTTCAAAATATTATCCGGGCTGCAACAACCCACTTCCGGCAATGTTACCATCAATAACAACCGTACCATTAAGGCAGGCGACATGGGCGTTATCTTTCAGAATTACTACCTCTTTGAATGGCGTACCATTCATACTTCGCTTATGCTGGCGGCAAAGCAAAACAAAGCCCTGAAAGGAACAGAGAAAGAATCGGTAGATAAATACCTGGACGACTTTGGAATGAAAGCCATCTCAGGATATTATCCCCAACAACTATCGGGCGGACAAAGACAACGTGCCAGCATCATACAACAGTTGCTGAAAGGATCGGACTTCCTGTTACTGGATGAACCGTTTTCCGGACTGGACGTTTGTGTGCTGGACAGGGTAGTGAATCTTTTATTGCAGGTTTCCCTTTCCGATGAGTTAAAAACGCTTATCATTGTTTCGCACGACATAGAAACAGCAGTAGCCATTTCAGATACCGTATTTATCCTGGGAGAAGAAGGCGATAAACCGGGCGCAACCATAAAAAAAGAAATTGACCTGATACAAAGAGATCTGGCCTGGCAAAAAGACGTAAAAACAACCAAAGCCTTTACAGAAACGATTGAAGAGATTAAAGCTACGCTTTAATCAGGTATGAGGTATGAGGTAGAAGTACGATACTGAGTTAAACTTCAAATTAATGTTTCTTTGTGGCTTTACCTCATACCCCATACCTCATACCTGATACCTGATACCTGATTTTTCCTTAATTTTAAAAAAAACAACTATGAGCTTACTTAAAAATATAATGAGTCCTTTTTTTGAGTTTAAAGACGATGAAACAAAACCGGCTTCAAAAGATGTAAAAGTACGTAC
>CAXTDO010000131.1:0-7541 GCA_964242315.1 uncultured Flavihumibacter sp. | reverse complement strand
AGACAATGGTAAGAGTTCAGTAAGAGAAAAAGTGCAAACCATACCAGGTGAGATGACGGAATCTGATACTGCTGTTACAAGTTCAACAGGATCGGGCGCAACGGCTGATTACCATAAATATTTTGAAGATCTTATCGAAGAAGCCAATGCCAAAAACGCACTGTTTCAGGGAACGGATTTTAAGGAATTTATTGATAGTAAGATAGATGTAGAAGCTATTGCAGACGAAGCAACCAGGTATAAGACTGCTTTTAACGTACTAAAAAGAACAGGCCTCACAAAAGAAAGGCTGGTATCCACCGGCCACCAGTACATGAATATTATCGACACTGATTTAAAAGGATTTACAGACGCCTATGCGCAGCAATACAAGAAGGAAGTAGAACAAAATGAAATGCTGCTCCAGAAAAAAGCTGCCGAGTTGCAGGAGCTTAATGAAAGAATTACTACGCTCAGCCAGGAAATCAAGAAAGTGTCGCAGGAAATTACCCATAGTAAAGACCAGCTTAATTCAAACAAAGAAGCTTTTATAAGGGCGGGTGAAAACAAAATGAAAGAAATTGAAGCAGAACTTCAAAAAATTGAACAATATTTTTAAGGGGCTGATATTTATCATAAAACAAATAAAATAAGATGGCAAACGAGTTAATAAAAACAAATTTTGAAGTTCCGAAGTGGGACGCAAAGAAAACCTGGGGTACCATAATGACGGTGATCATTCTGGGAGGCCTGCTGGTGCTTTTCTATATATATGTACTTCCATTTCTGCTATCGTTAGTGTGGGGCACCGTTCAATTGGTTATCGGCATCGCTGTGGCAATTGTGCTGTTAATGATACTTACCAATCCGAAGTTCTGGCGAGGTATGAGGTATTTCTCTGAAGCCATTGCACAGGGCACCCTTGGCTGGGCCATTGAAATGAACCCATGGAATATTTTAAACCTGCAGGTGGAAGAAGCTGAAAAAGACCGCGACCAGCTTAGGATTCATGGTGAGAAGCTGAAAGCGCAGGAATCCTCTTTACAGCTTCAGTTAGAAGAAAATGAAAGGAATTTACGGCAGGCTCAGGAAGAAGTTAAAATCTGCCAGACCAGGTTGCAGAAAACGCCGGATGATTTCGATACACAGCTTGCGCTCGAAACCTCTGCTACCAACTTTAATAATGCGAAAGATTTTATTGATGGGGTGAAGCCGGTTGCAAACGACGTAAAGAACCTGGTTATATTCGCAGACAAAGCATACCGCAAATCAGGAGTAGCCTTACTGAATTCAAAGAATACCATTAAAATACAGAAGGCAAAATATGATGCTGTTACTACTGCCTCCGCTACCATGTGCAAAGCCATGAAAGCCTTTACCGGCAACACGGAGCTCAACAGCGATGCTGACGTGGCTATTCAAAAGATCAGGCAGGATGTGGCCAACAAGATTGGTGGTATTAAATCTGCTATCCAGATCACTTCCCAGGCCATGAACGCACAGGATCTTAAAGATGCAGCAAAAGTTTCCATCGCGGCACAAACCGCTACTCAACTGGACGTAGACCACACTTTCAATTACTCAGATTCTGTTCAAACTTCCGCTGCCAGGATAGACAGCGATAAAGATTCAGGAAAAAATAAATACCTGGACTATCTTAAAAAATAAAAATATCAAACCATCATCTACCGTACCTATACCTCAATACGAAAATTTATAAAATGAGAATTAAGCCAATTGGAAAAATAGTGATCTTCCTGGTTATAGGCGTGCTGGCGTTTTTTGCTATCAAACGTTATTTGCCGTCGTCAAAACCCGATGTTGCGGTTAATTCACCATCCGGCGCTTCGGATGGCAATACGCGTAAGGAACCTCCTATGGTAGGAGAAGGAAGTCCGGCGCCGGCTGCAACGGGAAGTGCAACCGGTAATAATGCAACCAATTCCGGAAGTACCGAGCACCGTTCATTTAACTACACTCCCGAAAAGCCTGTAAACGGGATACTTAGGGGAGTTGTAGAAGTAGGCGCTTCAGGATTTAATTCTTTTGTTATTAACATGGACAGAGAAAAACGCTGGGAGATTGTTTCAAAAGATTTCGGGGAATCACTGGCATATGAAGGATTAATAACCACCGAGGATATTCGTGCTGGTTTAAAAAAATACCTGGTGAATATGTTTCAAAAAGGCGTAAACAAGAACAACATGCATTTTGTAATTTCATCAGGCGCCCAGAAAGAACCGAAAACTACTGTTATAGCAAACGAGCTTAAAAAAATTGGTTACGTAGTAAACACCGTAACCGCCGACCAGGAAGCAAAATTTGGATTAAGAGCTACAGTGCCTCCATCATTTGTAGAAAGCTCCTTTATGACGGACATAGGTTCGGGCAATACAAAACTGTCCTGGAACGAAGGTGGCAGCCTCAAATCAATTGAAACTGCCGGTGCAAAATACTATGAGCAGGGCAAGGCCGACGACGCTGTTTACAGTGAAGTAAAGGACAAAGCAGCGAAGGTTCCCAACAGTAAGCGAAATGTATGTTTTATCCTCGGCGGTGTTCCCTTTACGCTTGCAAAACCAATACGTAATGGAGATGAGCGTTATACAGTGCTCAATCCTTCTGACAGCTATAAAGCTTCTGACAAAAAAATGGCTGCCGGCCTCAATATTTACAAGGCTATTGCCGATGCCACCAAAACCGACACTTTTGTATTCGACTGGGATGCCAACTTTACCATCGGCTTTTTGTTGACCTTGCCGCAGTGAGGTGTTGGTGTGAGGTATGGGGTATGAGGAAAAATGGGAAGACGCACTTTTTCTGAGTTATATTGTAATAATTTTTAATTCTGTTGCTGTTACAGGACACCTTAATTTATTGTAACTAAAAAAGTTTTCAATTTCTGAAATGACATTGTTTAACCCCGAATGAGCATTATCATCTAGTTAAAGATCTTGCAATTCGGGTTCCAGGTTCCCCTCCTTGAAAAGGAGGGGAACCGTTACGTGTTCATCAGTCCTAATCTATTTAAACCCCTTCGGGTTTTCAAACACCCATACCTCAAACCCGACACCTGATACCTGACACCTGATACCATGCCCCGCGACTACATCATCCTCCTTCTTATTATAGGCACTACCATGTTCCTCACCGTTAGATTGAAAAAGCTAACGTTGCCGGCTTCCATTGCAGGGGGAGTAATCGGACTGCTGATATCTCCGGGGGCTGGCTTTACCGGCATTGCGATCATGGCGGCATTTTTTATTTTAGGCACGGTGGCAACTTCCTGGAAAACAAAAACAAAAGCAGCGCTGGCAATAGCAGAGGAGAACAATGGCCGTCGCACTGCCGGACAGGTGCTGGCTAACGCCGGTGTGGCTGGTATACTGGGAATATACATTTATCTATTGCCTGAACAAACGCATACGCTGCGATTAATGATGGCCGGAAGTTTCTCCGCAGCTACGGCAGATACATTGTCGTCTGAACTGGGTAATGTTTATGGCAGCAGGTATTACAACATCATTACCTTTAAAAAAGACACGCGCGGATTGAACGGTGTGATTAGTGCCGAAGGTACGCTGGCCGGCATTCTGGGAAGCATCATCATTGCCATTGTATACTGTATTGGCTTTGGGTGGAGTACCGATTTTTTCTCGATAGTTATAGGCGGTACTGCCGGTAATCTCGCTGACTCCATTCTAGGCGCTACTGTGGAGCGTAAGCGTTATTTGAATAATGATGCTGTGAACTTTCTCAATACCTCTATCGGCGCTTTAACTACAATGATACTTTGCAATTTTTTTTAACCACAGGTCTGAACCCTGATTTACCTGATTTAAGGATTATCCAGATTCGGGCATTACATTATCAAGATAATCCTTAAATCAGGTAAATCAGGGTTCAGACCTGTGATTAAAGAAAAACAACCTCTTTCAAATTATTTTTTACCCACGTTATTTTTATTATTACCGGCCGACATCAGATAAGCCATCAGGTTTTTCAATTCCTCAGGATTTAAAGGATTGATCAGGCCCGGATACATAATTGACGGCGCCTCTGAAATGCTGGCCCTCGATACCTCCGACTTTGGTATTTCGCGTACTGTTTGAGGGGTAAAAGGATTTTGAATAACGTAATATTTGTCCTTATCCTCATTTTTAAGCCTGGCGATAATAGAGCTGCCATCTTTCATAAAAAAGTTAGTAGCAGCAAACTGATCCGAAATTACTTTGCTTGGCTCAATAATAGATTCTAGTATGTCGTGTGCGGAAAAACGTGTTCCCAACTGGCTCAGGTCCGGACCTACAGCGCCACCTTCTCCATTCATGGTATGGCATTGACTACACAACACGGCATTAAACAATGCTTTACCGTTTGCCAGGTCGCGTGCAGAGGAATCATGCTGAACCACATATAATGCAGAATCAACCTGCCAGCGCCTTCCGGGCCCCTTAGGCCTGGGACCGTTTGCGGCAAGCCGGTTGTTATTGGCAGAATCTAGTAACGATTGTCCGGAGATGGCATTGAAATGCGCCAGTTGATTTTTAGGAACATTTGCCAGAGCCAGCTTGCGGTCACCGTCAATAAAGCCGATATAACTTACACCACCTTTGTAACCAAAAGCCGTAGTAAACCATTTGAAATATCTATCCTGCGTTTCAGGTGTCCAGCCGTTTTTAGCCTTGCTTAATGCAGTAGCCAGGTATACCTGCTGAGCGGGCGGCTTGTTAGACAGCATCTTGGCGATATCCATTCCATACTGAGGGTTGCGCATTACCAGGTCGGAAGATTTGGTAAAAGTATTTTGCAGGGTATCGCTATCGTCATCTTTGGCATTATCCATTAAGGCCAGTGTTTTTGGTACCACCTGTGGATCTCCGGTAAACACCAGTATCTTCGAAAGCATGCGATTGATGTCGTTGGAAGCAGCCGGATAATTAGGATCGAGATATGCGTTTACTTTGGCAGTAACCGCAGCATCAGGCAAACCCATCCGGTATAAGGTAACTTCAAATGCGCGAAGGAAATCTATCTGTTGCGAGCCGGATAATTTTTTGTAATCAACGCCTATAAGCGCTTCAAAAATTTTATTGTTTATTTTAGAGGCAGAGTCGCCGGTTCTTGCCAATGCAAGCATTGCCTGTGTTAAAATCTCAGGATCTTTTTCAGCAAGCGCTTTTTCCTGCCATTGAGCAGGAGGCTGGTTTTCCACTGCAACACGGGCAGCAAAACGAATATAGCGATCCGCATCTTTTAAAAACGGCCAGGCAAAAGCAACGGCCTGGGCATTTGGTTTGCCATGAAATTCTTCCAACTGCTGTCTTGTCTTGCGTGCTTTAGTGGCTTCGTCAGACGATTTCGAAGCAAGTGCGCCATTAGCTTCTTTGTTATCTTTATAGTAAACGCGGTAAAGATCAGACTCCAGCTTGCGTCCACCTGTTAGAAAGTATAAAGCGCCATCGGGACCGATTATTCCATCGGTTAAAGGTAAAGGAGCGCCTGAAATAAATTCTTCTGCTGTTGTTTTATAAGTAGCTCCCTGGGCAGTTGGATGAAGGGCGTAAATAATGCCGAAGCTCCAGTCGAATGCAAAGATAGCCCGGCGGTATTTTTCAGGAAACCTTGCTGTCATTCCACTGAAAACGCTGGTAGGAGAGCCCTGTCCGATGTTTACAACCGCAGGTAAATTATCAGGATAAGCGGGCGACCATTTATTGGTTCCAGGGCGCCATCCGAACTCGCTGCCACTTGTTACATGACAGATACGTGTAGGCCTGTACCATGGAAGACCAAAATCCCATTCCATATCGGAATCATAAGTGAATATTTCACCATCTTCATTGAATGCCATGTCGAAAGGATTGCGAAAGCCGGAACTTATAAGCTCCCAGTTGGTACCGGTTGAATCCAGGTGAGCAATCCAACCGCCATGAGTGTTTACCGTGTTATCATGACCGTTAGGATCTTTAACAAGCGCCAGTATATTGTCGTGTTTGAAAACCGGGTGCGACCTGTAAGAATCCATTTGAGGTATCTTGGTAAAGTTACCGGCGATTACATAAATAGATTGTTTATCCGGCGACAAAACGATGCTATGTGGTCCGTGTTCGCCTTCACCTTCCAGCCGTTTAAGCAACGTCATTTTATCAAACTGATCGTCGTTGTTGGTGTCCTGAAGGCGGTAGAGGCCGCTCTTGCGGGTAGTGTTGCTTCTGTCGCCTTCATCATTGATCATCACATACAAACTGTTGAAAGCATACATAAGAGCATGAGCATAGCCGATCTTAATCGTTGCAGTAGAAGTATCGCCCGGGATATCGATTGACAGTTTGTCCACTTTAATTTTTGTAGTAGCTGTATCGGAACCAACCGGTGGCAGTGTTACCCGATACAAGTACCCGTATTGATCGGAAGCGATCATCCTGCCTTTGTCGTCAAAGGTCATGGCTACCCATGAGCCCTGTTCATTTATGCCGGGGCTGTAAAGATGTTCTGCATGAAAGTCGGGCAGCAGTTTAAGCTTTGAAAGTTTAGGGTTTCCTTTCGTATCAGGGTCCATTTTGGGACGCGGACTGTTACAGGCGGAGGACACAAGCAACACAATCATAGCAGCAAGCAGAAGCTGTGGTGTGGAAGTTTTGAAAAGATTCAGCGAAAAATCTCTGTTCATAGCAATTGTTTTTTATAGATTACCATTTAATGGTTAGTTGTTAATGGTTAGTTGTTAATGGAGAAACACAATGATTTGTAAAGGGAATGTATTGATATAATGGCATATGGCAAAAGTTTTTTAAATGTACAAGCTAAAACATACCTGACTGTCCTGCTCTATCATGTAACCGGTTTGCTTTCAGCTATCAGGAGGAAACTTATCACACATCAAACGATTGATAGCTGATACCTGACAGCTGATATCAAGATAATAGTTGCATCCTACTTATCTTAGCGCATGCCCGCAGGCACAATTCTTTAAAGATCTCCGAAATTACCAGATATGAATCGATTTGTTATTGTTTTATTTTTAAATGCTGTCTCGCAATTTGCCTTCCCGCAATTTAATGACAGTGTTCATTATTACGTGTACTATGGAGCAACCGGAGTGATAAATAAGACAAATGACGGCAATTCATTTGTGCTGAATAACGCCTTGCGCTTCAGCGTCAGCAAAAAGATCATGACGTTTAACACTACTAATAGTTATGTGTATGGTGAACAAAGGCAAAAGATAAAAACAAACAACGACTTTTCTTCTATTTTCGACTTCGACATCTACAAAAATACCCGTAAACTTTATTACTGGGGAATTGGAAATTTTGATAAAAGTTTTTCCCTTAAAATAAATAACCGTGTGCAGGCCGGCGCCGGCCTGGGTTACACTTTCATAAGAAGGCCAACGGCTAATATTGTATTCAGTAATGGTATCATTTATGAACGAAGCGACCTCAAAAATGCAGATGCCACGAGCAATGTTTATGAAACCTTTCGACATTCTGCACGATTAAACTTCCGTTTCGTAATTAAAGACCTGCTTATCATTGACGGACTGCAATTTTATCAAC
>CAXTDO010000130.1:0-10503 GCA_964242315.1 uncultured Flavihumibacter sp. | reverse complement strand
GTTTTCTACCAGGTCGTGGTGCGCCATAAAGTGGGCATAGGGCGCTACGATCATGGCGGTGTGGCCATGGATGCTGTGTTTTATGATGGACACTACCCTGCTCTGGATGATATGGAACATTACAGGGTCTTTTGTGGTGTTGGGCAACAGCGTTATTTTATTTTGTTCCCGGTCATAGCTCACCAGCGACAGATCTGTTCCGAGGTATAATGTGCCGCTTTCATCTTTAAAGAATTTACTTACAGCAAGGGGTTTCCCTTCAAAAGACAGTTGCCGGTGTTCGAAACTGGTTGATGACCTGCGTTTCAGGTAGAGCCCATTACTGGTGCCTATCCAAAGATTATTGTTCTCGTCGGCATAAAAGTCATAGATCGTTACATTTTTGCTGCCGGGGAGAAAAGTCTGGATAAAGGACTGCTGTTCGGGTTCATAGATACTGATGCCTTTGTTGGAGCCAATCCATACCCTTCCTGACTGATCGATAAATATACAGTTGACATGATCGTCGGCAATCGTTCCATCCTTTGATTTATCGTAACGGTAATTATAAAAATGTTCCGTCTGCCTGTCAAACAGGGTCAGTCCAAGGTTTGAGCCACCCATCCAGATCCTCCCGCTTTTATCTTCGGCAAAGGAGTGGATGTCGTCGGCAGGGAACGAATAGGTTTTATTGCCTGGTTCAAACACTTTTTCTTCATTGCTTTGGACGTTGGCTTTAAACAGTTTTTTATCCCAGGAGCCGAGCCATAAATTATCATCTTTGTCTGCATACACTGCAGTAACCGTTACATGCGGAAGATTTGCATAAAGGTTATTATACCGCTGGTCCATGTGATGAGCCAGTGTTTTTGTATTTACTTTCAGTAGTCCGCCGCCCTGTCTTCCTGCCCAAAGGATCCCGTTTTTGTCGAGCGCCAGGCCCAGTACGTTCCTGGTGTCTGCATTTACCAGTTGCCTGAAAATTTCCGACTGCTTGTCAAACCGGAACACAGACCAGTTACCACTGGCCAGCCAGAGATATCCTTGTTTATCCTGTAGTAATTTATTGATGATATTGGAAGGGATGGAAGTGCTGTCATCACTCAGGTGCCGGTACTGGCGGAATTGTTTTGATGGCGGTAAACGGTAATTGTACCGAGTAAGACCTCCGTCTGTTGTAGCAATCCAAAGCAACTGCTTTTCATCTTCAAAAATATCTGAAATAATATTACCGGATATGGTAGTGCTGTCGTTTGGAAGATGGCGGAATATTGTAAAATGATGACCGTCGTACCTGTTTAGTCCGTCTTCCGTTCCGATCCAGATAAATCCCCTTTTGTCTTGTAAGATGCAGTTCACTTTATTGTGGGAGAGACCATTCTGTACGGATATGTTGTTAAAATAAAACGCTGGAACCTGCCCGCCTGCTGCAGAACAACATAAAATAAATATTGCCGGAAGCAGTATGCGCATTTATGTGGTTTGATGATAAATCTACATAAACTTTCAGGTTTTTTAAAACGCCGGCGGGTAACTGTGCAAAATGAGCCACTACAATTCAATGCGTAACTTCATACTTAACTTAACACTTAGATTACAGGTTCATCCATGTTTGCAATAACATGTGTACGAAGCCATGATCCGTTTGGTTCCTTCCTGCAAATGCAAATGAACTTTCCTTTTTCCATAACCATATCGCCTTGCTTGTTAACCATTTGCCTGGCAACCATTCCTCTTACAAACGCCCTGTGTTGAATAACCTCCGATTCATATATTTCGAATTGAAGTTTTAAATCAACTTTTTTTCTTTTAAAATCGGCAAACAAAGCTTTAATTTTTTCTTTACCCTGTATTGCCGGCATCCCCGGATCCATCAGGATGATATCATCTGTGTGAAGAGCCAGCAGGGTTTCGATATCTTTATTGTTTAATGCGGTTATTACATCCTGCATAAGCTGATGAAGCAGTTGTTCATCGCTGGTAGTCATTTTTGTAGCGATCATTTTTTGTACTGTTATTTGTTTTAAATTTTTAACAGTGCAAAAATGCCTGTCCGCAACTTATGATTCTATAGCCAGATTCGTTATTTAATATCCCTAAAAGTGGGGAGATGAATTGGCAGGTGGTTGCAGGTGCGCAGGCTTTCAGAAATAATAATTTATATTGGGGCATGAAAAGTAATTTCTTTTAAATAAAAAATATCATGCACATGAGTAGCCGCCGAAACTTTATTAAATCATCAGTAATTGGCATAGCCGGCATCAATTTGCTGCCTGCAGTAAATTCATTCGCAGGTCAACTGCAAGATGATCAACGTAAAGGCTTTGAAAAATTCAAATTCAGGTTTGCAATTGCTTCAGATGGTCATTATGCACAGCCGGATACCAATTCAGATGTATTTTATAGCGACCTGGTTAAATGGCTTAATAAAGAACATGACAACAATCACCTCGATATGGTTATCATCAACGGCGACCTGGTTCATAACCGTCCTGACCTGCTGAAAAAAGTAAAAGAAACGTATCTGGATAAATTACCGGCTCCGTGTTATACCATTCCCGGTAATCATGACTATGCGAATGCTTCGGTATGGAAAAGTGTATTTGGTTATGAAGACAACTATGTAATTGATAAAGGCGATATTGCATTTGTACTTGCCAACACTGCGGATACCAAAGGCAGTTACGTTTGCCCGGACTACAATTTTCTTAAAACATCACTTGATAAATTCAGCAACAAAAAGATTGTATTCGTAATACTTCACATAGCGCCTTATCAATGGCTTGCGGAAGAGAAAACAATATTTCTTCAATGTCCGGAAATCGTCACTCTGCTGCACAGCTACCCAAATATCAAAGCTGTGTTTCATGGGCATGATCACAGTTTAGACGGTATTCGCTATACCGGTAAATTACCTCATCTGTTTGATTCGCATTTCGGTGGCAACTGGGGCACAGCTTACAAAGGATACCGTATCATAGAAGTCACTCCAGATAACCAGATCTCCACATACCAGGTTAATGCCAGCCAAAATCCTAATTTGAATGCCAACAAGCTTTAACTTATACCCACAATGGCTAATTTGTTAGTTTGCTCCTTATTCCACAAGTCCGATTCTCTTTGAATGTTCTATGGCTTCGATATTATTCTTAAACAAGCATGTAAAAACTCCTTTTTCCGCCAGGCCGGAAAATAAGTCATTAGCGCTGGCCTCATTGCCGGCGACTATATTACGGATGTAAATTGCATGAATTTTATCCGGATGTTTATGCGCAATGGATGAATATATGGCAGGATCTTTTTGCGAGTTATCGCCAAGTAATACAAATCGCTGAGCAGGAAACGCATCCAGTATCCTCATTACCCGCATCAATTTTCCTTCATGTTTGGTTTTACCGGTTTTCAACAATTCAAACCATTGCTTTATCTGGTTTAAAAGAAAAGTGCCCTCGGGCAATTTGTTATAATTAAAAAACTCGATTAAATCATCATATAAATTCCACTCACTGCTTGATACATAAAAAAACGGATTTGGCATTTCTACGGTGGTACCTGCCCTGGCAAGCAGGTTATAATGAGTAACCACATCCTGAAATGCTTTGCGGGTGCGCGGATTTTTAGTAAAAAGCACCCTGAGTCTCTTTCCTATGGTAGCAGAATGAGAGATAAGAACAGTATCATCTATATCTGAAATAAAAGCATATTGCGTAATATGAGGAACATATAACTTCCCTGCTCCCGTACTAAGAACTTTTCCTGTGTCATCCCTGACATCTATAGTAACCGGATGCCACCCTGCGTCAACGTCAGTTTCCGACTTCCATTCAAACTTAAAAAAACCGTCTTTTTCAGTGGTAGCTTGAAGCAACTGGTTCCGCCATGCCAATGTTACCATTACTTTACTTAATGGTTTCATCATAAACAAACGAAAAAGATGGACTATATTGGCAAAAATATTATTTGTATAATGTATTCGTGTCAGCGGTTTATTCATTAAAACATGGCCATAAACAACAAGATTATGAGTATGTCCATAACCGTGATATACTTTTACGGTACGATTATTCACTGTAAATATTTTAATCCTGTTAACGCATGAATGATTCTAACCCTTTAAAATTACTTTTTATTATCAATCCGCGTTCGGGTAATAATAAAACAGACTGGAAGGCCGGTATAGAGCAATATTTTCAACAGTCAAACCATATACTGGAATGGCTTCTGCTAAGCGATGATATCGATAAAGAAGAAATAAAACGGCAGATTAACAATTTTAAACCCGACCGGGTTATAGCTGTTGGGGGTGATGGCACTATAAAACTTGCAGCAGACTGTTTAATTCATACGGATACCAGCCTTGGAATTATACCTGCAGGATCGGCTAATGGCCTTGCAAAGGAACTTAATATTCCTGCCGAGTTAACACCAGCACTGGATGTTATTGTAAACGGCTCGACCAAAACAATTCATATCACTGAAATTAACGATCAAAACTGTATACACCTCAGCGACATCGGCTTTAATGCATTCGTAATTAAAAAGTTTGAAACCGGTGCACATAGGGGCATGTTCGGATACGTAAAAGCCGCATGGAAAGTATTGTGGCAACAACCGATGATGAGTATACACCTGATGTTGGATCGTAATCACGTTAATATCAAAGCCGCCATGATTGTTATCGCCAATGCCACCAAATATGGCTCCGGCGCCTGCATCAATCCCGATGGCAAACTGGATGATGATGTATTTGAAGTGGTAGTGATGAAAAAGGTTTCCATTCCTGAGATATTTAAAATGATGGTGACGCATATGCCTTTTGATGGAAATAAAACAGAAGTATTCCAGGTAAAATCATTAGAGATACATTCAAAAAAAAAAGCTCACTTTCAGATGGATGGCGAGTACCTTGGCAAAGTAAATGTTGTTAAGGCTACCCTTATTCCCGCGGCGCTTCAAATTATTGTTCCGGATAAACAGTTAGGTTAAGTATTTTACGTCAGGTTACGATCAACATAACACTGATAAAAGTGACCTGAAACTTTTAGCTTCGTTCATCCGTTACTTAATTTAGCGGGTGTTACACTAACATGCCTTTGCAACTCACCCGGCCGTCACTTTCATTTCTTGCACTGATTTTTGGTAGCTGTCTCACTACTTTTACAGTAATTGCATACAAGGTAGTTTTTCAGCATCATGATAATTTGGACAACGCTGTTATCTCCTACTTTTCTCAACACAAATCACCGGAATTAATTCATATAATGGTTGGGGTCACCTTTTTTGGCTCAAGTCTGTTTTTAATCCCTGCTTACCTGGCGCTTGCAGGATACCTGATTATCACGAAGCACTACCGGCATGCCATAGCAGCAGCCCTTATTTCATTCGTTAGTTGGGTATTATTATCACAAATAAAAATCCTGTTCCATCGCCATCGCCCGCCACTACCCCTGCTTGCCAACATTTCTACCTTTAGCTTTCCAAGCGCTCATGCATATTCCTCTCTTATTTTTTTTAGTTTACTGGCATTTATCGTTTCCAAATGGCAATTACCTTCATTGCAGAAAAATATTCTTATTACTCTATTATTATTATGCCCCTTTGCTGTGGGCCTTAGCAGGATAATTTTAAATGTTCATTATACAACCGACGTAATAGCCGGTTACTGTCTGGGAACGATGTGGCTTGTATTATCTTATGTGGTGTTTATAAATGGGAGGGGTATAAACAAAAAAATAAAGTAGTGTGGTGTTAATTGTAAATAAAAGTATTATCTGTCAACCATCCGGAAAGTTTTTTAACCACGGAGGAAGAGCCGGGGTACCACGGAGGTCCACGGAGAAGGCTCCTCCGTGGACCTCCGTGGTACCCCGGCTCTTCCTCCGTGGTTAAAAAAACACCTACAAGGTCATCCAATTTGTATAGATTTGACAATCATTTACTTTGGTGAAAAAAATTACCTGTCATGTCCAACTCAGTTACAACGCTCCCGTCCTTAAGTGATTTTATTACCGTTTCGAAAGAACAGGTAGCCGAATTCCGTAAAAACGGTCATACATTAATACGAAATATTCTTTCGCCTGAAGAAATAGAGGCTTTCAGGCCTGTAATTCTTGAAGCTGCGGAGAAGCAGAATACCGAAAAGCGAAAACTGGAAGAAAGGGATACCTATGGCAAAGCCTTTCTGCAAATTATGAATCTATGGCGCAATGACGAAGGGGCGAAAAGTTTTACGCTCGCAAAACGTTTTGCAAAAATTGCCGCCGATTTGCTGGGGGTAGAAAACGTACGCATTTATCACGACCAGGCATTGTTTAAAGAGGCAGGCGGCGGACCCACACCCTGGCACCAGGATCAGTATTACTGGCCTTTGGATACCAATAACACCGTTACTATGTGGATGCCATTGATAGATATTAATGAAGGTATGGGCATGCTTACATTTGCCACAGGCTCGCATCAACTGGGTAATGTGTTTGATTATGAAATATCGGATGAATCGGAACAGGAATTTGATAAATATGTAAAGGATCGCGGTTTCGCGATAAGCAGGCCTTCGCAGATGAAAGCCGGCGACGCCACATGGCATTATGGATTCACCATTCATAACGCCCCTGGTAACGAGTCGCAGAAAATGCGCGAGGTAATGACCATTATTTATGTTGCCGATGGTGCAAAGATTGTTGCCCCCAGAAATAAGTGGCAGGAAAATGATCTTACAACCTGGTTGAAAAGTTTGCCCGTAGGGTCGCTTGTTTCATCAGAGTTGAATCCATTGGTTTTATAATTTTTTTTAAATGTCGTTAGCCTTCAATGACTTCATATTCAACAGGAATGCCTGATGAATATGAAGTCATTGAAGGCTAACGACATTGAATGATATAGTATGAGTAGCAACCTAAAGTTTGTTATGCCTTTCATTGTATTGATGGAAGTATTGTCTTCCTGTTCTTCCCACAAAAAGAATTACCGTGCAGGAGTTGACCAAATAACCGGCGTGATAAATTACATGACGGAACGAATGATTCACGATGTAACCAACCCGCCGCTTGCCGCACGATTTTATGCATATTCCATGCTGGCAGGATATGAAGTGGTGAGTAAAAATGATTCTTCTGTAAAATCATTCAGAAGTAGTTTGAATAACTACCCCGAAATTCCACAACCGGCTATCAAAGAATATTCGTGGCAGTTGGCCGCTGTATATGCCATGCTGGAAACTGCTGCTTCGCTTCAGCCCTCAGGTAAATTACTTCAGGCGAGGATACAGGCTATCACTGACTCATGTTATGAGATGGGCATGGATAGAGCGTTGGTTGACAGTTCGCGGGCCTATGGAAAGGCTATCTCAAAAGGCATCATGGCCTACGCAAAAGCAGATGGTTACAGGAAGATCAGCAATTATAGCCGTTATACTCCAACACAGAAGGAAGGCTCCTGGTATCCTACACCACCCGGATACTTCCCTGCTGTAGAACCATTTTTTAACCGCGTCCGCCCTTTTACGCTCGATTCAGCCGCGCAGTTTGTTCCGCAACCACCGGTTGTTTACAGTGCAAAAACCGGTTCACCGTTTTACTTATTGGCAAAATCAGTTTATGACGCGAACATACATCTTACCGATGCGCAACGGGAAATATCAGCCTTCTGGGATTGTAATCCCTTTGCACTGCAGGATAATGGCCACCTTCAGGTAGGCGTTAAAAAAATCTCACCGGGGGCGCATTGGATGGGCATTGCCGGCGTGATTTGTAAAAAAAAGCAGGTGTCTTTTTCAAAGGCTATGGAAATTCATGCGGCCCTGGCTGTTACATTGATGGACGCTTTCATGTGTTGCTGGGATGAGAAATTTCGAAGTAACAGGATAAGGCCTGAAACGGTCATCAGAAAACTGATAGACCCGGATTGGCGTCCGCTTTTGCAAACGCCTCCCTTTCCAGAATACTTAAGTGGCCATTCGGTTATTTCAACGGCCGCCGCCGAACTGCTGACACATTACTTCGGCGACAATTTAAATTATACGGATACTGTTGAATTGCCTTTCGGACTGGCGCCACGTACTTTTCACTCTTTCCGGGAAGCGGCAAATGAAGCTGCCATATCACGTTTTTATGGGGGCATTCATTTCATGGATGCAATCAATGAAGGCCAGAAGCAGGGTACAAAGGTTGGCCTGCATGTTATAGAGAGATTGAAGCTTTGATCTTAGTGTCTGAACTGTGATTTATTGATTTAATAACGACTATGAAACAGTTCATAGTTCTCATAAAATCAATAAATCACAGTTCAGACAACTACCTTCCAACACGTAATTTCACATTCAACTTTTAAAGATGAAAAAAATTATTCTTTTCTTTTACATTTTTGCCGCAGGCAGCTTGTCTGCTCAAAATAAAGACTATCCGATCCAGGGTATTCCTTTCACCCAGGTTAAGCTTGCTGATAAATTCTGGCTACCGAGGGTAAAGACCAATCAAACGGTTACGATTCCGGCCTCATTTGCGCGTTGCGAATTCCGAAATCGGCGGTTGATTTTAATTTAATGATTCCCATTCCCGGATGGGCGCAGAATAAGGCGATGCCATCAGACCTTTACTTATTTCCTCATCCTCCGATAAAAAGTTACCGTTTCCATCAACGGGCAGCCTCTGAATTATACAAATTGAAACCACTGAGTGCAAAGTGAGGCTGGTAGCCCATACCCTCCTCGGAGGAGCAGTTTGAGCCGAAGGCCAAACAGGGGCGGGTTTGACTGTGAGGAGGTTGCAATTACCACTCGAAATGCTCACAAACAAGCACAAATTTATTACACCCGTTAGCACCCCGCTCCGTATACCCGCCCCTGTTATATCCTGCGGACATAACGTCCCCTCCAACGGAGGGTATAAACGGCCGCTACCCTCACTTTGCACTTACTGCTTATAGTAAGAGGTTGTTTTAAGATCTCCGGTAATCAACTGGATGAAATTATGTATATTTCGCTAACGTAACCATTACCGGTTATGTTATATCAACCTGCCAACATGAGAATATCAAAAAAGCTTCTTATTATCTGGATACTATTATTTATACCTTTTTTCTTTGGTTACTTTTATTTTAAGTTCAAACGGTATGAAACCGATGCAGTTAAGAAACGACAACTCATTACAAACCATATCGGTGAAAAATTTAAAATCGGCAATGTTATTGACACAAGTGGCGCCGATGTAAATGTAACTTTTGAGCGTTCAGACTTAACCATCATCGACTTCTGGTTTAATACTTGTCCCCCTTGTATTGAAGAGATGCAACAATTTAACAGTTTACTCCAGAAACAAGAAGGGAAAATTTCAGTCATTAGTGTTTCAATTAATAGCTTCAACGTATGGAGCAGCTTATTCAGGACTCAAAATCCTGCATTCTCTTTCCTCTTAAAACCAAATAAAAACTGGACACACGTAGCATTAAAATCAAATGAAAATCCTAATTTAAAACAGCATACCAGTTGACAATGCTAATCAGCTATCAGTAAACTATAACTCACATACATATCCAATATATATGATTGTAGACAGGCAGGGTATAATTAAAGCAATGCCTGTAAGCGCAGTAGCGTATATAAAAACAGAAATAGAGAAAAGGAATCAATTTTTAAATTATCTATCAAACTACAACAGCTTATGGAAATGGCTCCCTTCTGCATTTATTATCTACTCCGTGTGTTTTTGGTTAATAGTACTAATGCTAAATAGATTTCAAAAAGCACAATCAAAGTAGAGCAGGACAGATATTATTATTTCCCTATTCTTGCTGACATATTTCTTAAAACAACTATAAAACAATTCCTATTAAATAATTACCAAAAAAATCATCTTATAAAGCTCCAGCTATGAATAAAAAAATTTACCCCATCATTATTATGTTTGTTTTTTTTATGCCGGCTATCACCTCATTACCGGCCTTCGGACAAGCACCTTCTTTTATTACTGTCAATGCCAATAGTACCTCCATTCAAAAGGGTGATAAATTCGAATTGAATATCACCCTTACAGGAGCCTATTCAAATCCTTACGATTACAATGATATTGCAGTACAATGTGTTTTTATAGCTCCGGGCGGGCGGAGAGATACTGTTGACGGATTTTACATGCAGAATTACCTACTGGATAGCATATCCGGGAATATTACAACCTCGGGGCCGGCACTATTCAAAGTAAGGTATTCACCCAAGGAAACAGGTAATTGGAGTTACCTGTTATCATGTACAAACACAGCCGGCACCAGCGTACAACCTTCACAAAATTTTGCCTGCACTTCATCTTCAGATCATGGCTTTATCAGAAAAAATGCCACCAATTACCTTGGCTTCGATGATGGCGCGCAATATATTCCTATAGGTGAAAATTTATGCTGGCAGAACGGCAATGTCTACAATGATTATACAAACTGGATGACAAAGCTCACCGATAATGGCGGAAATTTTATCCGTATCTGGATGAACAACTGGGCTTTTGCCTTCAACATTTCTGTACCTGTCCATATTATCCT
>CAXTDO010000129.1:0-10539 GCA_964242315.1 uncultured Flavihumibacter sp. | reverse complement strand
AATGAATATTATTATATTTTGGTAAAGTTGACGGATCTATTTTTACCACTGTTCCAATTATTACAAAATGCCAATCAGGCTTATTCAATGCAACTTTACCAATAAGATCAAGATTCATTCGCTCATCAATTACACCATAAAAGCCAATTCTCGGATGTGGTATGTTAGTTTGATCCAATGGATCGGAAGTATAATTTCTGGCTTTTTCAAAATGTTCTTTGTCGATACTGCTTGGAAAAGGAAATATTTGTTTGTGGCGATGTTTCTTAGCCTCATACAAACTATAACCCCCGGTAAAAACTAAATCAGCTTGTTCAAAAAGTTTATCTTCATTTTGTTTTAATGCTGCCGGAGCAAATTTAAAAGCAGCCAGTTCATCCATACAATCGTAAATAACCAATTCGGGTGTAAAAGATCCAGTGCTTTCGAGAGACATCGGAGTGTAATACCAGAAAATATATTTTGAAATATTATTTTCCAGAAAAAGCCGCTTCAAAAGATTTTCTAATCTAACGAGTTTATCTTCATACCTGCCTCCGTGCGTAAGATGAGGCACAACTACAAAAAGATTCTCTTGAATGAAAGTAATTTGATTATAATCATTACCGTCAATAAAAATAGGCTCCTCAATATAAAAAACCCTTCGATCTTTAGAACATCTTGTTAGTAAATGCTGAGGCCTTTGAAATACAAAATTCCAACGTAAATGTGAAAAACAAACCAAGTCATGTTCTTTCATGTGCTTTTAAATAATCAAATTTAGAATTGTTTGGTTAAGGCGATATTCGTATATATATACTATTTATATACCAGTTATCTTACAACGTAATACTTTGTCTGAAACTCATTCAAAGAATTATAATGGGAAATAAATTCCCCACCAGGATTACAATAAGTAATCTTAAAATATTTTCAAATGATAAATAAATAAATATTGTTGGAAAATAATTTCACAAAAACTCTTTATTTAACACTTTATATCCTGGGACGCACTAGTTACTCTACGCTTTGTCATCACTTCTTTAGCCATTAGAGAAGTCATATAAAAAATTTCCATCTTATTATACCGGACGGGCTAATAGTAATTTGCTATCACACTAGTAATCTATAATTAGTCATGCACTTCATCACTAATTGTATTTCTTTAATAACAAAAAGCCTAAGATTTTTCATTCAAGGGCTTGCAGGTTTATATAACAAAGAATACAACAAATGGTTGTTAACATTGGAAACATTAATAAATTATATCAGTTGAATCATGAAAAATATGATCGGTACCAAACGCGATAAGTTAAAATGACATTAATCAATTGCAAACCTTCGGTGAAAGGCAAAGTTTCCTAAGCTAATCAGGAAAATAAAAGAACCGACAACATTATCTTATGGAGCATTCGCGATAAATATAAGAAAAAATATCCATTAATAAGAAGTACTAAATAGCTACTTTAACACACTCAATCCAAAAACGACCGAGATTGCCTAATGTATTAATCCATTCGTCTCCGGTTTGAGGCTTTGAAACATAACAACTTGCACCTAGCTCATACGCTTTTTCAATATCTTTTGGTGTTTTAGAAGTGGTAAAAATAATAATAGGAATTTTACACAAAATTTTATTTTCCTTAATTTCTTTTAATACTTCCAGTCCATCCTTTCGGGGCATGTTTAAATCTAATAAAATCAGGTTAGGAAGGTCACCAAACTTATTACTTCTACTTTGGGCTTTTAAAATATCAATAAGATACTGTCCATCTTCTACGTGTGACAAGAGTACATTTTGCTTATTTTCCTGAAAAGTTTTTTTAATTAACTGAAAATCTTCAAAATCATCATCTGCAATCCAGATACGAAAAGGTTTTGATGCTAATTGATTATCCATAAATTGTCCGATAGTGGTAGTATTCCTAAATCATGCCATCATAATTTTAACCGAAGATCTTCTTCAGGATATTCAGTATTTTAACTGAAAAAAACTTACGTTAAAAATTAACAGTAATCTTTTCAAACATTATCGTAATTGCAAGTAATTTAAGTAAATTTTTTCTACTTAATTATTGCCGCTACATTTCTCTACCTGACGGAGTAACATTTTAAAAATGCTCATAACCATTTAGAAATATCAACTCAATCAAAGTGATATCCTCAAAAAACCTGGTCAGTTAAAAGGCGATAGAAATGCAATCTTTAAGTTAAGCAACACTTGTACCTACTGCATTACAAGCTACGGAAGAATAAACGCAGTGCCAGCAAATATATTTTGCCAAAAATAGAGTGTGTCTGTTAAAGACGATGTAGTATCTCAAATCTATCAAAATCCATAAACCTACCTTTTAAAACATTCCTTAACATTTATCGATGAAAAAATAAACTTTATAAACCATACTGTTTACTAATTTCCAACATTCTATCAATTGGCCTTTTAGCAAGAAGTCGGATAGATTCTTCCATCAAAAGCTCAGGCTGCTCGTACTGAAGACATAAATATACTTTCTCTAAAGTATTTAACTTCATATGCGGACAATCATTACATGCACAACTGTTATCAGGTGGTGCAGGAATGAAAGTCTTATATGGCGAATTCTTTTGCATCTGGTGCAAAATACCTGTTTCCGTAACTACTATAAATTCGTTGACTTCGCTTTTTTCTGTATATTTTAATAACTGAGTGGTAGAACCGATAAAGTCTGCAATGCGCAACACTGCTTCTTCACATTCAGGGTGGGCAATTACTTTAGCTTTAGGATGCCGGATTTTTAATCTGTTGATTTTTTCAAGGCTAAAGATTTCATGAACCATACAGGCTCCATTCCATAGTACCATATTTCTACCTGTCTGCTTGTTAATATAGGAACCAAGATTTTTATCCGGAGCAAAAATGATAGGCTGATCAACCGGAAGACTTTCAACAATCTTCTGCGCATTAGATGAAGTACAAATAATATCGCTTAAAGCTTTTATACCAGCCGAACAATTTATATAAGAGATGACCAGGTGTTCAGGGTATTTATCTCTAAATATTTTAAATAATGCCGGCGGCGCCGAATCTGATAAAGAACAGCCAGCTTTTAAATCAGGCAACAGTACCTTTTTCGAAGGGTTTAAAATTTTTGCTGTTTCAGCCATAAAATGTACACCTGCAAAAACTATAATATCAGCAGTAGTACTTTGAGCCTGCTGAGCAAGGCCAAGGCTATCTCCAATATAATCAGCTACATCCTGAATATCGGGCTCCTGGTAATAGTGAGCGAGTATGACAGCTTTTTTCTCTTTCTTAAGTTTCTCAATTTCAAAAAACAGGTCAAGCGTCGGATCAACGTCAACGTCGAGATAACCAGCTTTTTCAAGATTTTCAAACGCCGTCACATTGTTAATAAAGGCCATAGTATTTAATAATATTTTTTAAAATGATAAATATAGCTACTACTATTAGGACAGTGAATAAGTGGAGAAATAATTTAACGTCCTATTGGTAAAGTCAATTTGTTCTGATTATTCACAGTAATTCCCAATTAATTAACAATCTGAAACCTAATAAGGTTCTGCGTTTTGAGTGGTTCTGCACATCTGTGGATTAAAAAATCATAGGGAAAGATTATTAATCACATAAAATGCGAATGCTAGGGATAAGTGTGAACTTATTAAGCATAAAGGTGAAGCCTTACCATAATATTTTTTTTATTGTCAAATTACCCACAAGTTCCTGATGGCATAAACCAGCCTTACTAACATTTTTTAAGTAATATTAAGGAGCCTATGTTAATATTAGTTTCACAAGCCGGATTTTGTTCCATTCAGTTAGTAATTGTACTTTAATAATGGTACTATTAAAAGTAATTCTGCAAAGCAAAGAGATTATAAACCTGGTAGATTTTCTTAAAGCCTTTATAGTTGTAGGTTTTAGACAGTTTTCCACAATTTGTCAGTAATTATTTTTCCCCTATTTTTGCCCTCTTTTTTATTAATATTAATAAAGGTATTTAAATCAGTCATATGTCGATCATTCAGCAGATTAGGGAAAAAGCAGCCTGGCTTGTATTTGGAGTTATTGCCCTGAGTTTAATGGGATTTTTATTGATGGATGCTTTCGTAGGTAAAGGAGGTCGTGGAATGTTCAGCTCCAACCCTACCGATGTAGGTGTTGTTAACGGGGAAAATATTGACTATATAGGGTTTAAAAAGAAAGAGGAGGGTATGGAAGAACAATATAAAGCTCAGGGATACCCATTGAACGATATGATGCGGCAAAATATCCAGGATCAGGTTTGGAACCAATATATCGAGGACAACGTTTTACAAAAGGAATATAAAGAATTAGGTCTTGATGTTACTCCTAAAGAATTAACTGATATTCTATTCGGAAGTAATCCGCCTGAAGACTTTAAAAGGCAGTTTACTAATCAGCAAACCGGTGAATACGATGTAAATGCTGCAAGGGCTGCCATAGCCAATTTAAAGAAGCAGAAAAATAGTGCTACCGCCCAAAATATAGAAGAGAATTATTTACCCGCATTAATAAGCAACAGATTAAAAGAACGATACACCGCTTTATTAGCCAATACTTCTTATATTCCCAAGTGGATGCTGGAAAAACAAAATGCAGATAATAATACCATCGGTTCTATTTCTTATGTGAACGTTCCATATTCTACCATCTCTGATAGTTCGGTAAAAGTTAGCGATGATGAAATAAGCGACTATGTTAGTAAGCACGCCGAAGATTATAAACAAATTACTTCGAGAAGCATTTCGTATGTTGTTTTTAACGCTTCACCCAACCAGGCAGACAGCCAGGCACTGTATAAGCAACTATCAACTCTTAAAGAAGAATTTAAAACAACGCAAGACGTTCCGGCATTCCTGGTGCGCAATGGCTCCGAAGTGCCAAGCTTTGAAGGATATGTTTTGAAAAATGCTATGAAGGTGCCCCATGCAGATACCATACAGACCCTTGCTGATGGAGAAGTTTATGGTCCATACCTTGACGCCGCTAACTATACAGTGGCAAAAATGCTGGGTAAGAAAACATTGCCCGATAGTGTAAAAGCCCGCCATATACTGATAGGAACAATAGACCGCAGCGGTCAACGCTTATTACCGGATAGTATAGCTGAAAAAAGAATTGACAGTGTAATCACTGCTATCAACAACGGAGCAGACTTCAACAAGTTGATGCAGGAGGTTTCAACCGATAAAGCAGCCAGTACTCAGGATAACGGTGTGATGAAATTCAGTGCTTCGCAAATTCAAAACAAAGACGCTTTCGACCAGGAGTTCGGTAAATTCATATTATTTGATGGCAAAAAGGGAGATCGCAAAAAAGTGAAAACGCAATTTGGTTATCACTATATCGAGATACTTGATCAGACTAATTTTGAGCCTGCATATAAAGTAGCTTATCTGTCAAGAAATATTTCCGCCAGCCAGGAAACACAGAACACTGCTTCCGGGCTTGCTAACCAGTTTGCAGGAGAAAGCCGCACTCCAAAAAGCTTCGAAGAAAATGCCACCGCTAAAAAGTATAATAAATTAATAGCCGGTGAAATTAAGCCAACAGATAATATGATAGCCGGACTTGGTAGCAGCCGTTCACTGGTTCGCTGGATATATGACGCCAGTAAAGGAGATATATCAGAACCTTATGATCTGGGTGATAAATGGGTGGTGGCAATGGTAACAGAAATTAATAAGGAAGGAAATATGAGTGCTGCCAAAGCCAGGCCACAAGTTGAATTTATTGTACGGAACAAAAAGAAAGCTGAGCAAATTATAAAAAAAATTGGAACGGTTAACACTTTAGAAGCTACTGCCAGCGCCATGGCTACTCATGTTCAGAACGCTGATAGCATCAGTTTTTCATCGCCGGTGATTCCTAATGTAGGTCAGGAAGCAAAAGTAATTGGGGCCACTTTTAACAAAGAATGGAAAGGAAAGGTAACACCTCCGATTGCTGGTAATGGAGGTGTTTTTATTATAAAATCAGGTAACATTAGCGCGAAGCCAAATGTTAACGGAAACATCGAGCAACAGCGTATAAGCATGCTCATGCAGATGAAATCTATGAGCGGCTACAGATCTCTTGACGCCTTAAAAAAGGCGGCTGACGTAAAAGACAACAGGGCAAAGTTCTTATAAGTTTTTAACCACAGAGTAAAGCCGAGAGTTTAGACCTATAAGGTTTTCAAAACCTTATAGGTCTGCCCTCGGCTTTCTTATGTCGTTAAGAAATTGATGCGTAATTTTACAAAAAATTAAAATGAGTGATCTTATACTAAATAAAGTAGCTGAAAGTTCGTTAATGGAAATTGATCTCGAAAGATATTATCCATTAGGCGAAACGGCTGTTTTTGATCTTAAGGAACATTTGTTCATGGGATTGATATTGAAGGAAAAAGATTTTCGGGAAACGTTAAAGAACTACGATTTTTCTATTTACAAGGATAAATTTGTAGCGGTTACCTGTACTGCCGATGCAATTATTCCTGTGTGGGCCTATATGTTACTGGCGGCTAACATACAGCCTTATGCAAAAGAAATGGTTCAGGGAGATGAGGCTTTTTTACACAAGACGTTATTTTTAAGAAACCTTGCAACTATTAATCTTGAAAATTATGTTGATAAAAGGGTAGTTGTTAAAGGGTGTGGACAATTACCCATCGGAGAATTTGCGTATTTTGAAATAACAAAATTATTAAGGCCCGTAGTTAAAAGTATTATGTACGGCGAACCTTGCAGTACGGTTCCCATTTTTAAAAAAACAGGTGTGAGGATATAGCCGAATTAATTGATATTGGTTTAAAATTTTATAAGTTCGTGCTACGGTTTTAAATAAAGGAAAATTGTTGATTGCCTTTTAGTAAATTACATATCATACATATACCTTACATAAATGATTGAAATAAGAAAAGCCGACCTTAATGACATAGAGCAGTTGTCATCGCTGTTTAATTTATATCGTCTTTTTTACCGGCAGGAGTCGGATGTTAAAGCATGCAGCGATTTTTTATTTGAAAGATTGAGTAAACATGAATCGGTAATTATCATTGCCATTAAAGACAATGAGATTGTTGGATTTATTCAATTTTATCCACTTTTTTCTTCTGTAAGCTTACAAAAAACATGGCTGCTAAATGATGTATATGTAAAGGAAACGCAGCGCAAACATGGAATTGGAAGGATGTTACTGGATGAAGCCAAACTTTTTGGTAAAGAGTCAGGAGCAGGATGGCTGTTGCTTCAAACTGCTAATGACAACTATATCGCACAGATCGTTTATGAAAAAAACGGATGGGAGCGGATGGAGGATATGTTTTATCAATTACATATTTCCGAGCGGCCGGAAGATTATAACAGTAAAGCACCTTTAAGGGCTCTTTAAAAATTAAGCAACAATAATCTAAAACCAACCCTTACGTTTAAATTCCCGAAGCATCCAGATCGGTATCGCCAGCATTATCGCTACTGCAATAAAAAACCCATAACGTGTATGAAGATAAGGTATGGTTTCAAAGTTCATTCCGAAAATACCACCGATTACTGTTGCCGGAGCCATTAAGCAGGTTACTATTGCCATTACCTTCATCACCTGATTCATTCTCAGATTTACATTGTTGATATAAAGATCCTGCAGGCTCATCATCATATCTTTATAGCTTTCCGTTATATCAAAGGCCTGAACAATATGGTCGTAAACATCTTTGAAGTATTTGATAGTACGATCTTCCAGCAGTTCACTCTCGCTACGCATAAAACCACTGATTATTTCGCGCACAGGAACGATGTTTCTTTTAAGAACATTCAATTCTTTTCTCACCTGGTTTATCCTGGAAAGCGAACGGTCTGTACTGACTTTAATTACTACATCTTCCAGCCATTCAATCCTTTCTCCCAGCTTTTCCATCACAACAAAATAGTTATCCACTATCATGTCTATCATGGAGTAGCATAGGTAATCTGCACCCCGCTGGCGTAGCTTGCTGTTGTTTATAATAAGCTTATCGCGGATCGGGTTAAATGCATCCCTTCTTGCATCTTCCTGGAAAGAGATCACAAAATTTTTGCCTAAAACAAGACTAATCTGTTCCTGTTCTACACTACAGGTAGTTCCGTTAAAATACAACATATGCAGCAGGCAGTACATTACACCTTCTACCTCATCCATTTTAGGCCTTTGATTAAGGCTCAGGATATCTTCTGCAATTAAAGGATGGATGCCGTAAGTATTGCAAATCCCCTCTACATCATCTTTTCTTAAACCATCGATATTAATCCAGCTTACATGGTCATTATCTTTAAAACGGTAGCTTTCTTCAACATTCTGGAGCCGGAACTTTTCAATTGTATCGGCTGTATAATCGTTTACCACCACCTTAACAGCGCCGGCATCCTCCCGTTGCGTGATAGACACAGGCATGTTATGAGGTATCTTCTTGGTTTTAGGAACGCCAAACAGCGTATCAAAGCCAAGATAATGGATATATCTGTTGCGACTGTGCATAATAATTCAAATTAACAACGCTCAGGCTTCCGATAACTTATACAGCATGCCTATAATCTTTCATACAAAGCTCTTAATTTCTCTCTTGTTATGATGATTTCCCAATTTCTTCCTAAAGCGTTTTCCCAGAGAGGTTTCATACCTAACGAAACATCGATCATTTTATTAAATTCTTCGTCGCTTAATTCTTTGCAGATACCCTGGGGAATTTCTATGTTATTCTTTTCAACCATTTGTTTAAATTCCACCACTGCAGCAGGATAATATTCTTCCAGTTTATCAAAGACAATACAATTGCCAACGCCATGTTTTGTTCCGAGAAGGTAACTAAGACCGTAACTAACGGCATGGGCTACCCCAACCTGAGAGTAAGCGATGCTCATGCCTCCTGCATAAGATGCCATCATCAGCTTATCGTCACAGTCATCATCCCAGCCTTCTTTGTCAACGTAAATTTCCTGGCATAGCTGCAACGCTTTTTCTCCGTAACTTTTACTGAATTCATTTAAATAAGTACCCTGAAGGCTTTCAATGCAATGTATGTAACAATCCATGCCCGTATAAAAGCGCTGATTAGCGGGTGCATTTTTTGTCAGCGTTGGGTCTAAGAGTATCTGATCGAAGGGAGTAAAGTCGGAATTCATGCCGAGCTTTCTTGTTGGGCCGGTTAGCACTGTGGTGCGTGACACTTCGGCGCCTGTGCCGCTTAAAGTAGGGATAACAACTTTGTAAACACCGGGATTTTTTACAAGGTCCCAGCCCTGGTAATCTGCCGAGCTGCCCGGATTGGTCATCATCAGGGATACCGCCTTTGCCAGGTCCATTGTTGAACCACCGCCGATTCCAATGACGCCACTTACAATTCCGAATTCCTCCTTTAACTGATGTGCCAGAAAATCAACGTAGGTTGTTTTAGGTTCATAGGTAACATCGGCAAAAATAATTTTGTCTTTTGAGCGGAGCGGAATTCTTGAAGCAAGCCCCTTTCCTTCAAAAAAATGATCTACCAGAAAAACCATAGGCGTCATGCCCTTTCGTTGAGGGGCAATAATTTCATCTAACTGGTCGAAGCTGCCACGTCCGTAGATGACGTAGTCCACCATTTTAAAATTGCGAAATTTCATACTGTTTAATTTACCCAAAGGGCGCCAAAGATACCCAAGAGAAGGCAGAGTGAATTGTTAGAATTCATTAAAAATAACAAAAGGCAGCATAAAAAATCAGCTTACTAATGCTGCGGCACCAAATACGCCGGCGCTGTCTCCCAGAGATGGTTTCAGAATTGGAGTATCAGCACGATTATTAAAAATAAACTTTTGTATAGAGGCTACACCCTCTGTGTAAATAGCATCAATATTTCCAACCCCTCCACCAATGATTATGGTATCAGGATCAAGCAGGTTAATAACGGCTGCTACTCCTTTTCCGAAATAATAACAAAGCCTTTCAATGGTTTTTGATGCTGCTTCATCAGATTTCTGAAGATGCCTTGAAACAATTTCCTTTAACCTGATTTTGTTTCCGGCTATGCTTGCATAATATCTTTCCAGTGCAGGACCGGAAATAATGGTTTCCACACAACCGGTTTTGCCGCAATAGCAGGGACCGCCGGATTCATCCAGGAAGTTATGTCCCCATTCCCCGGCAATACCATGAAATCCGCCCCAGATCTTACCATCGAATACCAGTCCTCCGCCCACGCCCGTACCCATAATTATTCCAAATACTACTTTTCCGGGAAGTCCTTTTTCCTTTACAATTCCCCATTGCGTTTCTGCAAGGGCAAAGCAGTTGGCATCGTTTGCCAGTACAATAGGCAACTTCAATTTTTCTTCCACATCTTTTTTTAAAGGCATTCCGTTAAGACTGGTAGTGTTGCAATTTTTCATTTTTTGCAAAACAGGATCTAAAACGCCGGGTGTTCCAAAACCTATCGTTTGCGGCTGAAGACCCGATTGTTTTTTCATCTCTTCCACCAACCTGGCTATCTGTTCTATTACGTTTTTAATCATCTGGCGAGCACCGAGATCTACACGGGTTCTGAT
>CAXTDO010000128.1:0-10567 GCA_964242315.1 uncultured Flavihumibacter sp. | reverse complement strand
AACCTGCTGCGTGAATTTATTCCGAGTGATCCATTGTACTTTGGAGTGTTTGCAAAAGTAGAGGTGAATGCGGCGTTACCGTTCAGTCCAAAACCTTTGTTTTTGTTCAAACGGATATTGATAATACCTGCATTACCAGACGCATCATATTTTGCAGAAGGGTTGGTGATGATTTCAATTGCTTCTATATCAGAGGAAGGCATTCCTTTAAGTATCGCTGCAAGGTCTTTGCCATCCATCTGGGATGGTTTGCCGTCAATGTAAATTTTTACGCCGTTCTTGCCATTCATTGAAATATTATCATCTTTATCAACTCTTACCCCGGGAGATTTTTCCAGCAGCTCCATGGCAGTTGATCCTACCGCATTGATGCTTCCCACAACATTGAGAACGGTTTTGTCGGCTTTTATTTCTATCATCGGCTTTTGCGCTTTAACTGTTACGGTACCCAACATCTTACTTTCTTCTTTAATTTCTATGGGTTGTAACGTTACAGCAGGTTCTTTCTCAGAAAGCGTAATTTTTTCAGTACCCGTTGCAGCATAGCCTATAGCTGAAGTGCGAATCTGGTAACTATCAAATGGAACGTTATTAAAGCCGTACTTTCCATCTTTATCTGTTACGGAAGTTTTTACACTGGTGGAATCCTTTGTTCTCAGTAACGTTACTGTAACTGCCGGAATCGATTTTTTACTATTGTCTTTTATTTCTCCTCTTACCTGGCCATTCGTTTGGCCGAAGGAAGCATTAGAGATCAATGTGAGTAAGATAAACGTGATGAGTGAAATCTGTTTCATTAGTTGGTTGATGTTATAGTTGAAGGTTATAAGTTTGTTACCGTGCTACTGTTGTTTGTTTATTACAGATCAAAACTAGGTACTTTGTATTGCAAGGAACATTGCATTGTGATGAACGGTTCATTTCAATTGTTGCTGGTTGTTTAGATTTGGTAAGGGCACCGGTCTTGATAAGTTACACTCGTGATAATGATAAGGATAAGTGGTAATTGTACTAGGTCAAATGGTAACCTGATCATTAAGACACAAATCTAAAGCGAGGACCTTTCAGTGAAATGTTGAAAAAGGATGAACTGTCATTTTATTACAACAGGGCGTAGTAATTGAAGAATAAATGATAAAGGAGGTTCTTATTAATTCGGATTTTTAAATTTGACGAATTCGTTGACCCATTTAAGTACTTATACTACAGATAGTTGAACTGAATGATCCTCTCTAATACTATAATCGATGGATCAAATTCAGATTAGTTTGAGCCTTAACGCACGTTTTTTAAGATAAAACAGCAGGAAAATGCCGGTAACTACCAGCAGGAAAGAAATAATTTCCGCCTGAGTGGGGTGAAATCCAAAAATAGAGTAGGTAGTATTAACCCTGATTTTTTCTACGAAGAATCGCTCAACGCCGTTGAGAATCATATAAATGGCAAACAATGCTCCCGGCACTTTAATACGTTTACGAATCAACCAAAGGATAAAGAATAAACCCAGGCAAACCAATGTTTCGTAAAAAGGTGTGGGAAAAACAGGTATTGGAAGATGGGCACAATACTGGCCTGTACATCCCGCAAGTCCAACACCTTCGTTTATAACATTGTGAGGATAAGAATACGCAACCATCCAATCGGGCAAAAATGAAGGAGCCTTAAAATGTAAATGGTGTACTTTATCCAGGCTGCCGAACTGCCGCAAAAAAAACTCTTTGTTTGTTTCCAGACCGGCGTTAAACTGATCAAGCGTAGAAGCGGTTATTTTTCCATTAGCATCCGATTGGTAGGCACTGTTAAGTATGCCCCAGTCGCCATCGCCCGACACCTGGCAGCCAATACGCCCCAGGGCATAAGCCAGCATTAGTCCGGGCGCTGCCGCATCATTTAAATGCCAGATCCCGATGCCATGCTTTTTGGCATACCACCAGATAGCAAGCGATGCGCATATCAAACCTCCGTAGAATGTTAAACCGCTGAACGAAAGCAAAGAACCGACCGGGTCGCTAACAAGCTCATCCCAGTTTTCGAGGTTATGGAATACTTTTGCGCCTAAGAATCCAAATACTGCTGCAAAGATTACAAGGTCTCCCACCCTGTCATGAGGCCAGACACGGATGGTTCTTTCTTCAGCTTTAGGTAGCTTTTGTTTGTTCCTTTCATACCATTTAAGAAAAGTAAAAATTCCTCCGATAAGTATACCCATAGGCAGACTTCCTTCCAGTGAAAGAATATAATCAGGGGGATTTGCAGCCAACGGACTGTCGGATATAAATGCTCCAAGAATTTTGTAGCCCAGCAAAAAGCCTATTATGAAATTGGTTAAAAGCTCTGAAAAGGATGCAGGCTTTCCCACTACTATTTTTTCTTCTTCATATTGTAGTAGGCCCTGTTTACTCTTTCTTCTCAGCTCCGCAGCCAGCGTTACAGCAGCAGCAATGAATGACAACGCTACGAAAAATCCGAAAGAATTTATAAAGCGTAAAAACTTCCATTTTTCGCTTACTCCGAATAAATCCTGGAAAGCGTAATATAAATTAGGATACATAGGCTGATGTCTTCGTTCTTTTCCGTAAACGTTTTTGCAAGATTAAATGAAAATTTTGGTTTGGCTGGTACGTTTATAGTAACTAATGTTAAGTTAAGTATGAAGTTACGCCTTGAAGGTAGTAACTAACATTACAAGTTTTTTTTAAACACAGAGGACGCAGAGGCCCTCCGTGGTCTCTGTGTTTCCTTTCTCTGCGCCCTCTGTGTTTAAAAAACCGGTCGAAGGCTGAAAGGTAATATGTCTGTTAAGTATTAACTTAACACCAGGTTCTAAAGATTGCACATTTTTGGTATAAAAGCCGTAGCACTGAAGACAGAAATAATCTCAACAAGTCTTTTGCGGAGCTAATATAAAAACCCCTCCGTTCGGGAGAGGTTTTATTAAATACTTCAGCGCATTACTCAGCAATATTGTTCAAAAGCTGCTATAAGGTTTTGCGCAATCATCTGAGCAGAACGTCCTTCAATCTGGTGCCTTTCAATAAAGTGAACCAGCTCTCCATCTTTAAATAATCCTATTGATGGAGAGGAAGGCGGATAAGGTAACAGGTGTTTGCGTAGTGTTTTAACCGCATCAATATCAAACCCGGCAAAACTGGTAGATAAGTTATCGGGTTTTTTTGTTGCGTTAATAACGGCCATAAGAACGCCAGGTCTTGCAGTACCTGCCGAACATCCGCAAACGGAATTAACCACTACCAGAGTAGTTCCGGGTTGCGATAATTGGTCCTCTACTTCTTCGGGCGTTTGCATATCAACAAAACCATATTCGGTTAATTCTTCCTTCATGGGTGACACTAGTACTTCAGGATACATATTCTTTTATTTTATTTATCAATTTAAGAATGCAAGTTAAGGAAGTTTAGAACACCGTACTAATCAGCCTTAATGGCAGTTAAACTTCATAAATTCGGCAAGTATGTCATAAAATTACCAGTGTTTTTTCATTTTTGTCTTTAAAAACCATGTGTTTTTCTAATGGTACACCGTTTGAAATTATTATTTCGTCAAAAATATTAAGACAACTAAAAATAAAGACAATGACACTCGTAAAATTAAACAATCAGCCAAGAACATTCAACAGTCTGTTTCATGAACTGTTCAATGAATTTCCAGTAGCTAATGTTAATAACTGGAACAGCAATGTACCTCCGGTAAATGTTGCTGAAACAACAGATGCATACCATCTTGAATTAAGTGTTCCCGGTAGGAACAAAGAAGATTTTACTGTGAGTATCGAAAAGGGATTGCTTACAATCAGCTTCGAGAAGAAAGAAGAAACAAAGAATGAAGACGTAAAATCTGTACGCAGAGAATTTAGCTTTCAGAGTTTTAAACGCAGCTTTAGCCTGGATGATAAGATCGATGCAGAAAAGATTGAAGCTAAATACGAAAACGGCTTACTGAAATTTTTACTGCCAAAGAAAGAACAGGCAAAAGATACAACCAAACAAATTTCCATTCAATAATATGGATGTTGAGGAGGCAGGTATTTGTTAAGGTGAGTTTGGTTTTTATCCCGGTGCGAAAGTGCCGGGATTTTTTTTGTTAAATTGTAAGGTTTATGATATTATAGCTACTAATGCCATCAGATCGAGGGTAGGCAAAAAAACATAACTTATATTCCAGGGAATACCTCATGTTGTCGGAAAAAGATTTTATCAGGGTTATTCAGGAGAACCAGCAAATTATTTTTAAGGTTTGTAATATGTACATGGATACAAGAGCCGACAGGGAAGATCTTTTTCAGGAGATTTTGTTAAATGCCTGGAAAGGCGTTAAAAATTTCAAAGGAGAGGCAAAATTCTCTACCTGGTTGTATAGAGTAGCGCTGAATACTGCCATTAGTTTTTTTAAAAAAGATAAAAGACAACAGCAAATAGTTCAATCGCGCCGCATTCTATTTGAGGAAGGTTTTGATGACCAGACGGAACAAGTGGAAGCTATGAACAAAGCGATCGCCGAATTATCGGCGATTGACAAGGCCCTGGTAATGCTATACCTTGAAAATTACAGTTATCAGCAAATTGCAGAAGTGATGGGCATAACGGCAAATAACGTAGGCGTAAAAATGAGCAGGATTAAAGTGGCATTAAAAGAAAACAGTAAAAAGCATTTGTATCAATAACATACGGTTATGGAACTTGATGATTATAAACTTGCAGTAAAGCAGAAAGGAGAAAACGTTATTTCATTAAAAGCGCAGCCTGAACTTGCAGGTTACATGCGGGGGCAAACCCGGTCATTTGTAAATAAAATAAAAATGAACTTGAAGTTTGAGATAGCCTTCGCTGCCCTCTTTTTAATTTTTGATTGTTTTATGCTCTTCTTTTTTATTGATGTGTTTTATCTCCGGCTTTTTACCATCTTCCTGTTGATCTTTTGCTGCGGCTTTATATACTATGTTGTAAAATTATTGAGATACATTCATCTTCAGTATGTATTGGATACTTCTGTTAAGGAACAATTAACGCAGTACGTTCATATCATTTCAAGGTTTACCAGATTATATTTTCATCTCACCATGGTTATGATTCCGCTGATATTTCTCACAGCATTTATTGCAGTATACCTGGATCATGCTGAATCTGGCAGTTTCATGATGCTGTTTTCTTCACAAACAACCTGGGCATATTTTAGTATATCTGTAGCATGGTCGATCATGATGTATTTTTGTACAAAATGGTATTTAAACAAATTATACGGCAATCACCTGAACAAATTAAAGGAACAACTAAGGGAATTACAAGAGGTGGTTTAATTGTACTATTGCCGTATCACAAGTAGAATTGCTATCAGCTATCAGGAGGAAAATTAATCAGGCTTTGATCTGCTGATACCTGACGGCCAATACCTGATAGCAATTACACGACACTATCATTCAAAGTGAAAACATTTGCAACATAAGTGATTCCATATATTTATAACACATTCTTTGTTTTATAAAACTATAAAATGGTTTAATATTGCCGAAACTTTTAAGAAGCGAATGGATATAATAAAAAAGTTGGTTGTTTTGCTTTTTGTGCTGCTGATATATAACGTCCATGCTCTTGCTCAACGTGATACCATACCGAAATCAGACACCATTCCTAAAACGGACACTATTCCTAAAGATAGCTTATTAACACCATCAAAGATAGTTGTGGAAGACAGTGTGTTGCGTATCACTAACCTCAATCCTTACATTACGCTGCATGTGGATTCAACCCTTAGCTATAAACTTGATATTAACAAGGAACCGGAAAGTTACTATTGGTTCCTGCGGAATGCGCCGGTAGGTTTGAAAATAAATAAAGACAATGGTGTCCTGAGCTTCAAGGCCGAAAAGTCATACTTCTTATCCGGGCGACTAAAGTATGATAATGAATACAAGGTAAGCCTGGGCGTACAAAACCTGAAAAACGCAAAAGAAAAAGTAGATACGTTTTTTACCCTGGTATTTTATAGCACAGAGATACTTCCTTCAAGGGTAAAACCTACCATCGGCAGTGTTCTTTATGTAGATGAAGGTGATACCGTTAACTTTAAAGTTCAGTGTGAAGCGGGAAGTTTTCCTATTGAAACTATTGCTACCATCACAAACATTCCGATAAAGAATCTGCAGGTAGTAAAAAAATGTGATGATGATTTCATTTGGGCTATCCCATTCGATTTCATCCGGGATGGAGACACTGCTAAACAACGAACGTTGGTGGTAAACTTTATCGGTAACAATAAATTCTTTACAAAGGATACTGCAACTGTTCGTGTTATTGTTCGAGATGCGCTTAACTATCCCCAGCGTTATGCAGAATATTACAGATCGGTAAAAGATATTAAATATTACATACTCCAAATGAAGTTTTCATTTAAAGAGCTGGATAAAAAAGTTAGAAAAACAAAAAATTCCCGAACTGGTTTTGACCTGGCTTCAGGTACTTCAGCATTAGGTGGAACGGTGGCATCCAGTGTGTCAAACAATGGATCCAACACAATTGGTAAGATATTGCCGAGTGTAGGCGTAGCGTTGGTACCCGTGAAAGAAGCTGTTGCTCCCGTTAAGTCTTATGAGCAAAATTCGGCTTCCCTTGTTCGTACCAGCATCAGGCGGTTAGAGTACGCGATATCGGATAATTCTTTAACAGGTGACAGGGATGCAGAGGTATTGGTAAAATCTAAAAGGCTTAAAGACGAGCTTAAATCCATTCAGGTTCAGTTGATAGATGTTCCTACCATGGATACCGGCAACCTCAGTGAAGAAGAGTTGAATAATTATTTCAACAATCCAAGGGTGAACAGGAAGTATAAGGTTACGAAAAACTAATTGCTCTTGTGTAAGTTTTAAACCCTCTCACCTTCACTTAGCCTCTACCGGGCAACCATCTTTCTTTCTAGTATCAATGATATATTGAATCTTCCAGTCATTATTGATCTTAACCAATTGAAATGAATTTACTCCGCAATGATGCAGTTGCCCCTTGTAATAAAACGCATATGGCGTCCATGCAGATGCAAGCTGTCCATCCGTTTTTACTGATTCAAAACTGATTCGCTCATCGGATGCTCCTGCAGGCTGCTTTCCAACTATTTCAATAAAGTCGGAGATAGGCTCATTTTTAACAATGGTTTTTCCATCCGGCGTTCGGCTAATACTTTGAAGGAGTGCACTGTCTGTAAAAACACTTTTCAACCTGGCGCCATCTGCATTTTTCATAGCTGTAAACATCTGATTAATTACCGTTTTAATCGAATCTTCGGCGGTTTGGGCGTGCAGTTTAACATAATTAAATAATACGCACACGGCTGTAATGCAAAGTACTCTTTTCATATATTATGGGAATGGGGGTTATTATACGCTGGCTGGCAACCGGAAGGACATTAGATATTGTACTGCAATATACTTCTTGTCCTGAACTTTGATTTAATAAAAACTATGGAACTGTTCATAGTCCTCATGAAATCAGCTATATCACAGTTCTGGCTCACACCTCATACCCCATACCTGATACCTATTTGATGTACCCCAGTATCTTCAGCATGCTTTGTGCGGTTTGTTCTTTAGCGTACACCCAGTCAACAAGTTTGTTATGCTTGTCCTTTTCGATAATAATATGTTTGGGAGAAGGAATCAGGCAATGTTTAATCCCTCCATAGCCACTGATCTGATCCTGGTAGGCGCCTGTATGGAAAAAACCAACATACAAGGGTTCGCCCTCATTGAGTTTTGGAAGAAATACTTCATTAATATGTTCTTCAGAATCGTAATAATCATGACTGTCGCAGGTAATGCCACCCAGTACTACCCGCTGGTACTCATTTTCCCATTTATTGATCGGTAACATAAGAAACCGTTCGCCGATTCCCCAGGTATCGGGCAGCGTGGTAATAAAAGATGAATCTATCATATACCAGATTTCACGGTCGTTCTGTGTTTTCTGTCCTATAACACTGTAAATATGTGCCATGCTTTCACCCACGGTATAGCTGCCAAACTCGGTATAGATGTTAGGCATCGGTACTTTGGCTCTTTTACATGCCTCTTTAATATTACGGGTAATCTCATTGATCATGAACTGGTAATCGTAGTCAAAAGCGAGCGAGTGTTTAATGGGAAAACCGCCGCCGATATTAATAGAATCCAGTTCAGGACAGATCTTTTTCAACTGGCAATACAGGTTGATTACCTTATTCAGTTCACTCCAATAGTAAATGTCGTCTTTGATTCCTTTATTCAAAAAGATATGCAGCATCTTTAGCTGGAATTTGTTTTCATATCCTTCGATGTCATCTACATAAAATTCCAGGATGTCTTTGGCACGCATGCCAAGGCGGGATGTATAAAAGGGAAACGTAGGTTCCTCTTCCGCAGCTACGCGTATTCCCAGTTTAAAAGGAACTTTTACAGATTTCCTGTAAGCCTTCAGTTCTTCTTTATTATCCAGTATAGGAATTACATTTTTGAACCCGGTGTTTAACAAATTGGCTATCCGTCTTGTATAGCCGATCTGCTTGTAACCGTTACAAATGATATAAATGTCTTTATTGATTTTTTTCTTTTCGTATAATTTCTTGATTATTTCGATATCGTATGAATACGAAGTTTCCAGGTGGATATCGTGTTTCAACGCTTCTTCTACAATAAAAGAAAAATGCGAACTTTTGGTACAATAACAGTAATTATAATTTCCTTCATATTTGTATTTTTTGAAGGCTTTTGCAAACATCTCCTTTGCCTTATTGATCTGCATGCCGATTTTTGGCAGGTAGGTAACTTTTAACGGGGTACCGTATTTGTCGATAAGGGCTTTGATATCTACGCCATTAAATTCAAGATAACTGTCATCATTGAGATCAAAATCCGTTTGAGGGAAGTTGAACGTTTGATTCACAAGGTCATGATAGGAATTATTCATCTACGCGCAAAGGGTTTGTTGAATGAGCAAAAGATTACTGACAGAGGCCTGATAAGAACTTTTCAAAGTGTACTAACGAACAGGAGCATAAAATATTTCATTTTATGCCGCCGGATACAAATGTAATGATTGCAACTTTAAAAATTAAAATACCGGGTGTTTTTTACACCCGGTATTGCCTGGCAGCATTCATCCATGCCAGGGAAATTTTCAATGATTACTTAACGGAATCTACAAGACCTTTAAAAGTTTCAGGCTCATTCATAGCAAGATCTGCTAATACCTTCCGGTCGAGTGTGATACCTTTTTGATTCAGCTTATGTATAAATTCAGAATAGGTCAACCCTTCTGCTCTCACGGCTGCATTTATACGAGCGATCCACAACGTGCGGTATTCGCGTTTCTTTAATTTACGGCCTACATAACTGTAGGTCATACCTTTTTCTACAATGTTCTTGGCAACCGTATAAACATTTTTACGCTTGCCGTAAAAGCCTTTGGCTTGTTTTAAAATTCTTTTTCTGCGTGCCCTTGAAGCAACTGCATTAACTGAACGTGGCATTTCTTAAAAATTTACAATGAAAATGAGGATTACTTTTTCCAGATTATCGGATAACCTGTAATTACTTTAAACGCAATAAACGCATAACGAATGGCCTGTTGGATGGATGAACAACGCCATCTTTCCTGAGGTTACGTTTGCGTTTAGTAGATTTTTTTGTAAGGATGTGACGTTTGAAAGCTTTCTGGAAAGTAATTTCACCTGTGCCGGTAACTTTAAACCTTTTTTTGGCACTTGAATTTGTCTTGACCTTTGGCATTTTATTACCTTTTATAATTAAACCCTGCAGGCGGAACCGCACCGGCGGTTCACTTATGGAGCCTTGTGGGCATGGATGCCTGAGCATCGCATAAAATGTGCGCGAAGGTAAAGAATAATTATGAATTATTAATTATGAATAATTAATTGGGAATTGTGTAAGCGCTATGTGCCTTTACTGAAAGCTGAAGGCTATAGCTGACAGCTTTTAAGATTTGGGATTAGCTTTCTTTTGGGGTTTCGGCGCAAAAATTACCAGCATTCTTTTGCCTTCCATTTTAGGCATACTTTCTAAAACGCCAACTTCTTTAAGGCGGTCGGCAAATTTGAGAAGTAATAACTCCCCGCGTTCTTTAAACTGAATGGCGCGGCCTTTAAACTGAACATAGGCTTTTACCTTGTTGCCATCTTTAAGAAATTTTTCAGCATGCTTGCTTTTGAAGTCAAAATCATGATCATCGGTACCAGGCGTGAAGCGTATCTCTTTTACTTCAGAGACTTTTGCCTTAGCCTTCATTTCTTTTTCCTTCTTTTTCTTCTCGTAAAGGAACTTATTATAGTCGATAATTTTACAAACCGGGGGATCTGCAGTGGGAGAAATTTCAACCAGGTCTAGCGCCTGATCATGAGCCATTCGCAAAGCGTCCTGTATGGAATAAACGCCTACTTCAATATTTTCACCCACCAATCGTACCTGCGGTACTCTTATCATCTGATTGGTACGGTGTTCCTGTTGTTGTTCTTTTCTGAATCTTGGATTAAAATTACCTCTCGGTGGTCTGGGTGGAAATGCCATTTA